>JAEUSS010000195.1 GCA_016788685.1 Prolixibacteraceae bacterium
TGGCGGCCGCCTGAACATCCACAACGTTATACCCCGTAGCGGTAACACCAATATACTTCAAAACCGGCAGTTCTTCAATTAACCGACTATCAATCAATGCTTTATTCGTGATAATAACATCGGCATCGCTAACCCGGTCAAAAATATCTTCAGGATTGGTACGTTGGTAAACCCTGCATTCACCTAAATCGGCCAGGCCAGCCCACGACAAGTCGCCCGGATTTAGGGCAAATCCATCTAATACAACTATTTTCATCCGACTATTTTTAGTGTAAATAAAAGTTTAAAATTGTAGTCAATCAATACACTCAGGTTTTCTTTGAGTTATTTCTCCGAAGAATGAACAGAACTACTTCTTCAGATATTCCTTGATGATTACCGTCTTCCGATCAAAAGAATAAGCCGAAAAGTACCCAAGGGCTCCGTTGCTGAAATTACTGATCGGGTTGGCCGGCGATGCCGATTGTATCATATCGGTTCCGGCAATATTTTCGAGTGTCAGAAAATAGTCGTAAGTTGCTTTATCAATCGACTGCAATTCAACAACCAATGTATCCGTCTCCTTAAATACGACCAAACGTTGTCCCAGCCCAATCACCTTTCCGTCAAACAGTTTATCCGAATAAAGCGAGATTTCGCCCTTGTCATCAACCACTTTCCCGTTGATATAGTATTTCAGGCGGTAATAGTTATCAATACCTTCCGGATCCCTGATATAGGTATTCACTTTATAGCCGCTATCAAAAAAGCCAAAACCATCGAAATACGAAACACTAAAATCAACAATCGGGACCTGCCCGTGAAGGTACGAACGTGCCGAGTAAACAACACCTTCATACGTCACATCAACCACATACCAATTGTCAACTGCAGCGGTTGTCTTTTCTAAAATATATGTTCCAGGCAAGGCCTCAGTAAAATATCTGGGCTTGCCATTTTGCGCCCTGACACTCACTACTGCCCCCGAAACTGCTGCATTTGCTTTCGCTCCGAAATAGGGTGATGTTTTGGAGACCAAAACAGTAAAGGGTCCTTTACTGTTGGTCATGGTAGCTTCAATGACAATGGCTTCTGCCGAATCGGCCAAATCAAGCTCAATCACTTTTTCGCAGCCCGAACAAGCAAAACAAATCAAAACGATTACCGGTATGGAATAAAATTTATTCAACAAAAGCTAGAATTTAAACTTATAACTCACTGAAGGAATGACTTTAAACAACGAAACCTGCACCGCCTCGGTCTGATTCGGGTTGTCTTTTTTTTGCCTGAACGAAATCAAATAAGCGTTTTCTCTTCCGTAAGCGTTAAAAACCGAAAAATTCCAACTCGATTCAACCTTGGCCGTTTGTTTTCTCACCCACGTCAGGCCCAAATCAAGGCGGTGATAATCAGGCATCCGATAGCCGTTCCGTTGCGTATAATAGCCCATAATCCGGCCATCAATCACATACTTCCCGTTGGGGAAAGTTACTGCATTTCCGGTATTATACACCCATGTTGCCGAAATTTTTAGTTTGCTGCTCAAATCATACATGGCCACTATCGAAACATCGTGCCGCCTGTCCTGCCGTGCCGGGAACGCCTTGCCTTCGTTGATCTGGGCGAACCGACGCATTGTTTTCGACCAGGTATAGCCCATCCAGCCGGTCAGACTGCCGATATTTTTGCGGAACAGAAACTCGGCCCCGTATGCCCAACCTTTGCCAAAAACAAGCTCAGCTTCAACGGTAGAATTAAAAACCAGGTCGGCGCCGTTCTTGTAATCAATCTGATTTTGCAGATTCTTATAATAAGCCTCTACTGAAGATTCAAACATGTTGTTTTTGCTGTTCCTGAAATAGCCAAGCGACCATTGATCTGAAAGTTGCGGCTTAACATTGTCACTGCTGGGCAACCAAACATCTGTGGGTGTCGACGATGTCGAGTTCGACAGTAAATGAATAAACTGGTATATCCGGTTGTAAGACGCTTTTATGGCCGATTGCCTGTCGGGCATATAGTTCAGCGACAAACGAGGCTCGGGTCCGCCCTGAGTTTTAATCCATTTAAACCGGTCATAACTAACCGACTGCACCAGATTTCCGTCATCATCAAACCGGTAAAAGTCGCCAGGGCCAACATTTGAAAACAAAGCCAGGCGCAAACCGTAATAAATCCTTAAACGTTCAGATAGCTGCTGACTGTTTGACACGTAAAATGCGCTCTCAATCGCCCGGCGCGGCCTTACAGCCAAAGAACTGTAGATACTGCCGGGAGCAGCATCAATCTCTCCGGGAACAATTTTATGGAAAATCAGGTTAGCTCCGAACTTCAGGGTGTTTTGGGCATTCAGGTACCAGCTAATGTCGTGTTTCAGGTTTAAATCCACAATCTTCGACCCCATAAGTACATCGCTGTTTCCGTCAATATCAACCTGATACGAATAATCACTGTAAATCAGCGAACTGTTCGAAAATAACTTCTCGTTAAAGGTATGATTAAGCCTCACGGTTGCCGTTTTGCTGCCCCAGTCGAACCCGAACTGGTCTTCCATCCTGAACTTATCGCGCCCCAGATATCCTGAAACAAACAAACGATTCTTCTCACTGAGTTTAAAATTGGTCTTCATGTTCAGGTCATAGAAATACAACTGCGCATCGCGTAAATCTTTATCCGGAGCCAGCTTCAGGAATAAATCAGCATAAGTACGCCGCCCGCTGACCATAAACGAACTGATATTCTCTTTTATCGGGCCTTCAAAACTTAAGTTCGATGAGATCAGCCCGATGTTGCCGGTTGTGCTGTAATCCTTCCGGTTTCCTTCCTTCATCCTGATATCCAGCACAGAAGAAGCCCGGCCTCCGTATTCAGCCGGAATTGCTCCTTTGAGCAAACTGGCATCGCGGATGGCCTCGGAATTAAATACCGAAAAGAATCCCAGCAAATGCGAGGCATTGTATACTGGAGCTTCGTCGAGCAAAATCAGGTTCTGATCCAAACCACCGCCGCGTACGTAAAAGCCGGTATTTCCTTCGCCGGCCTGTTTTACCCCGGGCATCAGCTGCATGGTTTTAATCAGATCGCGTTCACCAAAAAAGACCGGAATACTTTCAATTCGTTTCGGATTAATTTTTACGCTACCCATTTCAAGGGAAGTGACATTGCGATCAGTCCGCTCACTACGAACTTCTATGTTTTCAAGCTCGTAGCTTACCGTACTCATTTTCAAATCAATGACCTGAGAAGAGTGCAACTTTACCTGAAAGTACTGATTTTCGTATCCCATAAGCCGGATCTCCATGTGGTAGTCGCCTTCAGGGATGGTAATTGAATAAAATCCGTATGAATTACATATGGCGGAGTAGTTTGTATTTTGAACCAAAAGGACAGCACCGGCCAGATCCTCGCCGCTGTCCGCATCCGAAATAGTTCCGCTCAGTGTATATTTTTGCTGAGAAAATGCCCCAAAGAATATTCCCCAAAGAGTAAGCGTAATCAAAAACCGGAAACCCATCATGCTGCTTTGATTATTGTGCTAAAATAGCCTTATTCGGACGGTAATAAAACATATTCGCTTCGAATTTGACATTATTTCAGTTTTTTAACGCTTTTAGCTCAACAGTCCCAAACCTGCCTCATAATGAATTATTTTATTTGCAGCGAATGCAAACAGACACAACTTCCCGCCATCCTTTCGGGCAGAGTATTTTCGAAAAGAAAGACTGAGTAAATTTTAATTGTACTTTTGCCTGAAATATTTCAGAAATTATGGAACAGGAGCATCAACTTACACTCCCGGCATTGTTTGGCCGGGCTGTTGCAAAATTCGGCACCAGCAACGCCTTGGCGTTGGTTGGAGAAAAACCGATGACCTATGCCGAAGTTAATCGTCAAATCAGCGGGCTGATGCGATTGCTGGAAGATTTGGAAATCAATCAGGGCGACAAAGTAGCCATCCTGAGCACCAACCTCCCCAATTGGGGAATCGCCTATTTTGCCGTTACGTTTATGGGTGCTGTAGTGGTTCCGCTCCTTCCCGATTTTCTGCCTTCAGAAATCGAGCACATCCTGACTCATTCCGAAACC
>JAEUSS010000225.1 GCA_016788685.1 Prolixibacteraceae bacterium
AAGCCATCGGTCGGGTAAACGATGTGGTGGTGTTTACCACGCATGTTATTCCGGGCGATGTGGTCGACTTGCAGGTTACTAAAAAGCGGACCAAATACATGGAAGCGCGTGTTACCCGTGTGGTTACCGAATCGCCCGATCGTGTTCCTGCTTTCTGCGAACACTTTGAGGTTTGCGGCGGGTGTAAATGGCAGTTCCTTCCATACGAAAAACAACTTTTCTACAAGCAGAAGCAGGTCGCCGATCAATTGAGGCGGATTGGCCGTGTTGAGCTGCCTGAAATCACTCCGATTATGGGTTCGGCAAAAACAACCTTCTATCGCAATAAACTCGAATTCGGCTTTTCGAACAAACGCTGGCTGACTTACGATGAAATTGGTACCGAAGGTGCGGATATGAACAAAAATGCGCTTGGATTTCATGTGCCGGGTATGTTCGACAAGATTATCGACATTAATAAATGCTGGTTGCAGGATGACCCGTCGAACCAGATCCGGAATTTCATCAAGGCGTATGCCGACGAAAATAATCTCGAATTCTTCGATCGCCGCATTCAGTCGGGATTGCTGCGCAACATCATTGTGCGCACATCAACTACCGGAGACGTGATGCTGATTGTTTCTTTCTTCCGCGAAGAAACTGAAAACCGCGAAAAATTACTGGAGCCCATTGCTGCGGCGTTCCCCCAAATCACTTCGCTGATGTACGTGATCAACGAAAAAGGAAACGACACCATTACCGATCCGGATATCCTGGTTTATAAAGGGAAAGATCATATTCTGGAAGAAATGGAAGGCCTGAAATTTAAAATCGGCCCGAAAAGCTTTTACCAGACCAACTCGGAGCAGGCTAATGAATTGTATAAAGTGGCCCGCGATTTTGCCGGACTCAAAGGTGACGAGGTAGTTTACGATTTATACACCGGAACCGGAACGATTGCCAACTTTGTTGCCGGCCATGTGCAAAAGGTGGTGGGCATCGAATATGTTCCTGAAGCCATCGAAGACGCTCATGTGAATTCGGAACTGAACGGAATTACCAATACCAGCTTTTTTGCAGGGGATATGAAGAAGATACTGACTTCGGAGTTTATTGCAAAAAATGGTCAGCCCGATGTCATTATTACTGATCCGCCGCGCGCCGGAATGGACGAAGATGTGGTGAAAACCATCATTGAAGCTGCCCCCGAAAAAGTGGTGTACGTCAGTTGCAACCCTGCCACACAGGCCCGCGATCTGGCTCTGATGGACGAAGCGTATAAAGTCACCCGTATTCAGCCGGTTGATATGTTCCCGCACACACACCACGTGGAAAATGTGGTGCTTTTGGAAAAAAGGATCGTGTAGGAGAATGTCCGTCCGGACTTACCGGATGGCTGAAGCCTAAACCATCAGAAATGTAAAATGGAGCTATCTGGATGCAGAGCTTTATCGCATTCAGGCAGAATTAGTTGCACCACCGATTTTTCAGATTTTCACAGATTAAGTAAATGAACGATTCTTAATCTGTGCCTGGCTGAAAAATCGGTGGTGTTGTTTTTGGCATGCACAGCATTCCGGCCAAAATATTTTAAAAATCAATTTTTCGGAATACATTTAGAACATCAATTTTACATGAATTAGCACTAACCATTAAACGAACGATGAACCAGTCAAACAAACATTTAACGTTTTTTCAGCCTTATGTGTGGGCTTCAGTACTGGCAGCAGGCATGGCTCCGGCTATTTCGGCTGCAGCTCCCGGTGAAAAGCCAAACATCATTGTTATCCTGGTCGACGACATGGGATGGTCGAGCATCGGGTGTTACGGAGGAATGATTGAAACCCCCAACCTGAATCGACTGGCCGAAAAAGGTGTGCGTTTCAGCCAGTTTTGCAATACCGCCCGTTGTTGTCCGTCGCGCGCCAGCCTTTTAACCGGTTTAAGTCCGCACGAAGCGGGCATCGGGCACATGACCTTTAAACGCATCGGCGAAAACCCGTCGGTACGCGAAGAAAGATTGAAATTGCCTTACGAATACCGCGGATGGCTGGGTGAAACAGTGCCGACTTTGCCCGAAATGCTCCGTTCTTCAGGCTACAGTACATACATGACCGGCAAATGGCATGTGGGCAATGATGATCAGCAGACGTGGCCAACCCAGCGGGGATTCGATCGTTTCTACGGTTTTCTGGAAGGAACATCAGATTATTTCAGCCCGCCCGATCTTCACCGCGGCAATGAGCCTGTTAAGCCCGAGGGGGCTCGTTATTACACTACCGATGCCTTTACGGGCGAAGCCATTCAGTACCTGAACGAACACGAGAAAGCCAACGATGATAAACCGTTTTTTCTGTACCTGGCTTATAACGCTCCTCATTTCCCGATGCAGACCATGCCCGAAGATTTCAGGAAATACCGGGGACGTTTTAAACAGGGCTGGGATGCCTTGCGCAAGGAGGTTATTGTCCGGCAGAAGCAGATGGGACTGATTCCTGAAAATACCGAACCAGCCCCCCTTCCGGGAGAAAGCAACAGGCTGGGCAGCAAAGGTAGCCCGGTTCCGGCGTGGGATTCGTTAAGTCCGGAGAAGCAGGATTCGCTTGATGCCATTATGGCCACTTATGCGGGGATGGTCGACCGCATTGACCAGAACATTGGCAAGCTGATGGAACAACTCCGCAAAACGGGGGAACTGGACAATACGCTGATCTTCTTCCTTTCGGACAATGGTGCCGAAGCTGAAAGCCCCGTTTTCGGAACCTTTAAACTGGATAACCTCGGACAGTACGGCAAAGGCGGGAAAAACTACGGACGTGCCTGGGCAACCTTCTCGAATACTCCGTTCCGCGAATATAAACACTTCCTTCATCAGGGAGGCTCACTTACACCGCTCATTGTTCACTGGCCTTCAGGTATTCAGGCAGCATTGCAGAACAAAATTGTCAGTCAGTACGGGTTTTTGCCCGACATAACCGAGACTTGCCTCGATGTGGCCTCGGCCAAACGACCCGAGATGATGAATGGTCGGAAGGTGCCGGTGAGTGACGGACGAAGCCTGAAAAAAGTGTTGCAGGGGCAGCAGGTCCCGGTGCATAACCTGCCCGTTTGCTGCGAACACGAGGGCAACAGCATGGTTCGGTTTGGTCAGTGGAAGCTGGTTCGTTTCTTTTCTGAACCGTGGGAACTTTACAACATCGAAACCGATCGTGCTGAAGCGCATAACCTGGCCGGCAAACATCCGGAAATGGTCAGGCAGCTCAGCCTTGCTTACGATCAGTGGGCCCAAAGGGTAGGTGCTCTCCCGTGGAGCGAAGCCAGGAAGTATTCGGTGTATCCCCGGGGAAAATATAATTTCTGATCGGTGGGTTACAGCGGCCTCATGCTGTAAGCCCGTTCAGAAGTTCAGGCATACCTGAACGTTATTCGGCAACTGATCCGGTGAACTCGTCCTCACCGGATCAGTCGTTTTTTATTCCAGATCATCCGGAGGAAGAGCGAACATAGCGAAGAAGAGCGATACATGGACTTCAGGGGAAAAATTAACCACAGAGCGAACGGAGAAAAACGCGAAGCTGGCAGCCGTTGCATGTGAACGAAACACATTAACTGTATTCTTCACGGAGACTTCGTTGCCCTGTGGTCTCCCTTTTACATCAATCACGAATCAACAACTACCCAAATAATCGGGAAATAGCAGCATGCATGCCCGAAAAGATGTGTAGTGTATGTGTTGTATATCAATAGATTACAGTCTTTTCTCCGGAAGATCAGTTTATAGTTTGAATGGTCAGCCACGGAGAGTCTGTATTTTCTGTTTCGATGCCATTGGCCGAACGGAAAATCATTCTTCATTTTTCCGGGATTTCTATGGAGAGTAATTCGGAAGCATGGTTAGTTATTTTCGGTTCGGGAACCAAAAGTAGGGCATTAGTTTTACAAAATGGATCATATTTAACTGAATATTTTATGTTTTAGAAAACATGTGAATATCGGTGGTCCGGATTCGGTCATTTGATGGCTTCGGGCCGGATATACTGGGAGCCGACACGGCAGGATGAGCCTTTGAATGAAAATGTATAAAATTGGTTTCAAACTAAATGGGAACAGTTTCGTTGTTTTTTTGAAAAACAAGCTAAGTTTACATATCGAACTACTTAAACCAATATTTCATGAAACAATTTGTATTCTGCGGTATTTTGCTGTGTGCTCTGTTTCCCTTCCGGAGTGTGGCGCAACAGGGACAGGCAACTCATCTGAAATGCGAATATCTGGTTAACCCGATCGGGATTGACGCCGTATCGCCCCGTTTACTCTGGCAACAGAATGATAGACGTGAGGGGGCTGTTCAAACAGCTTGTCAGGTAATTGTTGGCACCGATTCTGTTCAGGTTTCCGGAGGAAAAGGAGACTGCTGGGACAGCGGTAAGGCGGGCAGTTCCGGGCAGCTGGTGACCTACCAGGGAAAAGTTTTACAACCGTTTACCAAATACTACTGGACGGTTATTTTGTGGGACAAAGATCAGAAGAAAATGAACCCGGCCCCGGTTGCCAGTTTTGAGACCGGAATGATGAAGATCGGCAACTGGAAAGGAACCTGGATTTCGGATTCGAAGGATATTGCCCTGAAACCGGCTCCGTATTTCCGCAAGCAGTTTCAGCCTTCAGGAAAGGTGAAAAGCGCCCGCATTTACATGGCTGCTGCCGGATTGTATGAACTTTCGGTGAACGGGCAGCGTGTCGGCGACCATCGTCTCGATCCGATGTATACCCGCTATGACCGGAGGACCCTGTATGTAACTTACGATGTAACACGGCTGGTGAACTCGAAAGATGTAGTCATGGGAGTATTGTTGGGCAACGGATGGTATAACCATCAATCGACAGCGGTCTGGTACTTTGACCAGGCTCCGTGGCGCGACCGCCCGAAGTTTTGTTTGGATCTGCGAATCACCTATCAGGATGGACGCGAGGAAGTAATCAGTTCGGGAACCGACTGGAAAACCTCGCTGAGCCCGATTATTTTCAACAGCATTTACACCGCTGAGCATCACGATGCACGGCTCAGTCAGCCCGGCTGGGACAAGGCTGGCTTTGACGATTCAAAATGGGCGAATGTAATTCCGGTGAATGCGCCGTCGCAGAACATCGTGGCGCAGGTTTTGCACCCGATCCGTTTTGTTGAAGAAATCGCTCCGGCCAAAGTGAACAAAATGAGCGAGGTAAAATCGGTTTATGATTTGGG
>JAEUSS010000276.1 GCA_016788685.1 Prolixibacteraceae bacterium
GAATCAAACCCAAGCATTTTAATCAGGGTCGAATTGGCCATCAGAATTTTTCCTTCCGGAGAGGTGCGGTAGATGCCAATCACTGCGCTTTCAAAAATATTACGATACCTTTCTTCGCTTATTCTCAGAGCTTCTTCGGCCTGTTTCCGGTCGGTAATATCCCGGCCGGCAACGACTGCCCCGATAATGGTTTCGTTACCATCGCGGATCGGTGCGAAACTATAACTTCCAATCCAGGTTTCGCCGGTATCTTTTCGCCGAAGCCTATATTCGGCGTTTTTGGCAACTTCGCCCCGCAAAGCTCTCGGAACGGCCCACTGATCAACGGGCACTATTCCTCCGTCGGGAAATAAAACTTCGAGAAAGTTGGGGTAGTCGGCAAATGTTCGGGTACATTCGTCCCTGTTCCTGAACTTGTGGAAGTCTGCGAAGGCATCGTTAAATTCGATAAATTGTCCCGAGGCATCAGAAATGAAGATTGCATCGGTCATGCTGGCAATAGCTGTCTCCAGTTTTGCCTTGCTGGCCAGAAGTTGTTCTTCGGCCACTTTTCGCCTTGTAATATCTTCAATGATTGCAACATTGTATAGGAACTGCCCGTTGTCATCGTAATTGGCAGCTACTGTTAATGACCCCCAAATGAGCTGTCCGTTTTTTCGTATATATCTTTTTTCAGTTCTGTAAACGGGAATCTCCCCGGCAATGAGTCTTTTTACATTCCGGATGTCTGAAGCAATGTCGTCAGTATGGGTGATGTCGTTAAATGTCAGTCGTTTGAGTTCTGTTTCTTCAAAGCCAAGCATTTCGCACAAACGGGCGTTGGCCATACTGAAGCGGAAATCAATATTAACCAGGGCCATGCCAAATGGTCCTTCTTCAAATATTTTCCTGAAACGTAAATCGCTCTCGCGCAGGCGTATTTCATTCAATTTCCGATCGGTGATGTCTATGGACAAAATGAATACACCTTCAGGAACCGGCTGGATACTGAGGTCAAACCAGCCCTTTTCGCCGTTCGGGAACAGAAATTCGTTTTCCAGACGATTAGGAATTCGTTCTTCAAGGGTTTGCCTGATTAGTTTAAAAACCTCTGTATTTTCTATTCCGGGCCACATATCCATGTAGCGGTTGCCAATCAATTCTTTGATAGCTCTGCGGTTGTGGACTTCTGCGGTGCGGTTCAGATACAAATATCGCCAGTCAAATCCGATGATCTGACAGCCTTCGAGCATGTGGTCAAGGGTGGTTTTAAAGCATTCGTCATTTTTGCTGAGCAGATCATTCGTCGGATTTACAGGTGCATTTCGGTTACTGTCTTGTCCGGTTTGCTTAATTGCCTGAATAAGCTCTTGATTCAGCAGTTCCTGTTCGATCAGTTTCACCTGAAGTTCACGGATTTGCCCGGTCGTATCGATTTCGGCAGACTGCGGTGCCGCCTTTTGAAGTCTTTGAAGGTAAATCTCTTCTGCGCGCTGTTGAAGAGTGCTGACGGAGTCTGGATGGGTTTTAGTCATAATGGATTAGTTTTCAGTCTAAACCAACAGCATTCAATTAACTATATCAAGGAGGAACTCCCATGTCAGGAGATGTTCTCTCCGGGGCGTTTTTTCGACTTTCATCTTGCTTCAGTCTCTGTTTGCCTCTAAAACTTGTAGTATGCCTTTATTCCGGGCATTTGCCAATCATCTTATTTAATCTTCCTGCTTTTAGCGTGCCAATAGAACCGATTTTTTTATACCTGATTGCATAAGCATATTCCCGATTAGAATGTCATTCTGATATAACGCTCATATTCTGTTATTTCTGCTGTAATTTAGGACTATTTTTCAACATATTTTGTATTTAAAGTGTTTTTCTGTTTTCTCATATCCTTTTTAATGTAAAATAAGGGATGAATAATTTTCCAAGGAGAAGTTTGATCGTTCTCATGTCGGCGGGCTTTATTAATTGTTAGAGGTTTCTGTTGGGGGAAGACCTGATTTTTGTGATAGCTGACGGGTATTCGATCTGATTACTCAGAAAAAGAAATAAATTTTAAAGGAGATTCAAGCCTGTGTATTAGCTTTTAACCGTCTTTGGACGTAAGAAACAACGCTACTTTCTGTCTGATGACGCAACCATCATTCCGTGGTCTTCATCTATTAGAGACAAAACAAAGAACCGCCCGAGGAAAGAGCAGTTCTTTGAGGAATGCCGGATGATGACCGGTCAGTTAATAATATTAATAAATCAAAAGTATTAAAAAATGGAAAAGTTCAGAAAATTGTTTGCAGGTATTCTTTGCCTGTCGATTGGTGTTTTTAGTTTAGTTTCTTGTCAGGATGATGATCCGGTTCCGCTTCAGGCTGTGGTTGATGTTATGATTCAGGATTATAAGACAGATGCCGGTATAAAATATGGCCTTGTTATTTATGCTACATCTAACTATGAACTGAAATCAGTTAAAGTTACAGGTCCGGGAGCTGAAGGTGAAATTTATCAGTTAACTGCGACAGGCGACAAACGGCAATTTGTATATGAAATGGAAACCGAAGATTATACAGCCGCCTTACCTCTTAAAGGAGATTATTCATTCGAAATTATTTCGGCTCAAGATGAAAAAATTACCCTTAAAGACATTGTAGGAGATGAAAAATTGGATCCTATTGTAATTAAAACGAATGCTATTACCGATGGTAAGCTGAAAATCACCTGGGATAAGGTGACCGGAACTGATGCATACATTGTTAATCTGCGTTC
>JAEUSS010000335.1 GCA_016788685.1 Prolixibacteraceae bacterium
CGTACATGAATCGCAGTGATTTTTGGTGGCAGGCGTTTAATGCTACCCCAACCACCATGGTAAATAATTGGAATCCCTGGTGTAATTTCAATGTACTTTCATGTTTTCTTTTGCTGGAGAATGATCCGGATAAGTTGGCGGCGGCCGTTTACCGGACGATGGTTTCGGTCGATA
The DNA here is from genome assembly GCA_016788685.1 of Prolixibacteraceae bacterium. Lineage (GTDB taxonomy): Bacteria > Bacteroidota > Bacteroidia > Bacteroidales > Prolixibacteraceae > Aquipluma. The sequence goes on from JAEUSS010000335.1 coordinate 175, forward strand.
AATTTATCAACTACACTCATGCGGACGGCGCTTGCGAAGAAGGCCCGTCATATTGGGGGCATGCTGCCGGAAAAATGTACGATTACCTTCAGATATTAAGCACGGCAACTGGAGGAAATGTGTCCGTTTTTAATCAGCCCATGATCAGAAACATGGGAGAATACATTGCCAGATCGTATGTCGGAAAAGGATGGGTGGTGAATTTTGCGGACGCTTCGGCAAAAGGGGGAGGAGAACCGGGTCTGATCTTCCGCTACGGGAAAGCAGTTGGAAGCCTGGAAATGCAGCAATTTGCAGCATATCTGCATGAGCGTGACAATAAAGCACCATACTACAACTCCGGGCGGGATCTGTTCCGTACGCTTGAAAACCTGAGCTCAGGCAGCGAGCTGAAAAAAACAAAACCGGCGACTTCGCAGATGTCTTCAACCTGGTATCCGGAGACAGAATTCTGTTACATGCGCAATCCGAACGGTTTTTTCCTGGCAGCCAAAGGCGGATATAACAATGAGAGCCACAATCACAATGATATGGGATCGTTTTCGCTTTACCTTGATCAAACGCCCATGATCATCGATGCCGGTGTTGGTACCTATACCCGGCAAACTTTCAGCAGTGAACGCTACACCATCTGGACCATGCAAAGCAATTTCCATAATTTGCCGGTGATTAACGGTGTGGCTGAAGCCTTTGGTGCGCAGTTCCGTTCACGGAATCTTCGTTTCGACCCGAAAAAATCGCTCTTTTCGCTTGATATAGCCGGAGCTTATCCCGAAGAGGCCGGTGTCGAAAAGTGGCAGCGAAGTTACCGGCTCGAAACCAAATCGGGAGTGACTATTCTGGACGAATTTAAGTTAAGAAAAACAGAGAAACCCAATCAGCTGAACTTTCTGACCTGGGGTGTGCCCGATATCTCGGTTCCGGGGGTTGTCGTTCTCGAAAAAGAAGGAGTCAGGCTTAAACTGAACTACGATGCGGCGCAATTTAAGCCTGCTGTTGAGACGTTAGCCCTGACAGACAAGCGCCTGTCGAATGTCTGGGGTGAACAAATCTACCGTTTGTCACTGAACGCGGTGAAGACGGAACTTTCAGGAAAATATAAAATAACCATTAACAGACAATAATTAATGAATCGATCGATTATTTCATCAGGCTTTATAGCCTTGTTGCTGAGTGTATTCGCTTGCTCAAATCCTCAGGAGAAAAAAAGCGATTTTATTGAAACGAATATCCGTAATGCGGTTGCACAGGAGAAGTTGCAGGTTGAGGCTATTGAAAATTCAGGTAAAATCCTGAATCCCCGGACTGTCGAATCAGGCAACGTAAAGTATGTTAACCGGGAAGACTGGACCAGTGGCTTTTTCCCCGGAAGCATGTGGTACATGTACGAGCTGACCGGCGATTCGATCTGGAGAACTTATGCCCGAAAGTACACCGAAGCCATTGATTCGGTGAAATACCTGACCTGGCATCACGATGTGGGTTTTATGGTGGAGTGCAGTTTTGGCAACGGACTGCGTTTGGGCGAACAGGCCTACAAGGACGTGGTGATCGAGGCTGCCAAATCGTTATCGACCCGGTTTCGCCCTGTAGCCGGAATTATTCAGTCGTGGAATGTGAATCATGGCTGGATGTCGACACGGGGCTGGGAGTGCCCGGTTATTATCGACAACATGATGAACCTGGAACTGCTCTTTAATGCGACCCGGCTAACCGGTGATTCGTCGTATTACAAGATTGCGGTTCAGCATGCTGATAATACGCTGAAAAATCATTATCGCCCCGATAACAGTTGTTACCATGTGATCGACTACAGCCTGACCGATGGTTCGGTCCGCAACAAGCATACAGCGCAGGGATTCGCGCACGAGTCATCGTGGGCAAGAGGACAGGCCTGGGGCATCTACGGGTTTACTGTTTGTTACCGCGAAACCCGTAATCCGCAATACCTTCAGCAGGCTCAGAAAGCCTTTGATTTTGTGATTAATCACAAAAACTTTCCGACAGATTTTGTTCCGTATTGGGACTTTGATGCGCCCGGGATTCCTTCGGAACCACGTGATGCTTCGGCTGCAGCTATTATCGCTTCGGCTTTGTATGAGCTGTCGACCTACGAAAATGGCGATTTCTACAAAAGCTGGGCTGATAAAATCATGACTAGCCTGGGCAGCCCTGCTTATTGCGCCAAAACCGGAGAGAACGGCAATTTTATCCTGATGCATTCAGTAGGGAGTATTCCTCACGGAGTCGAAATTGATGTTCCGTTAAATTATGCCGACTATTATTTTCTGGAGGCGCTTACCCGAAAAATGAAACTGGAAAAGAAATCTGAGGTTTAACCGGATAACGCATCGTATTTTATGATAAAATCCTGATCGGGCAAAAGAAAGCCGGATCAGGATTTTTTATTTTTCAGGCCTGTCTGTTTTCTTCAGGCTGATCAAAATTTGTTTTTAACCCTTTTCCCGGAGTTAATAAAACTATTTTTGGTTCATCGGATTGACAGTCGGATAAAACCCATAATTTTATCTCCCGAAAAGTCAAATCGCAAAATCGATACTTATGAATGTTTCAGAGCAACCTTTCTATTTTCAGGTGACGGTTAAATTGTTATTGGCCAGTTTGATTATTGTCTTTCTGGTATTGGCACAAAACATTCTGATCCCGCTCACTATTGCGGTCTTTTTTACTTTTTTGCTGATGCCTGTCTCGCGCAAACTGGAGCAGTGGAGGATACCCAAGGCTTTGGCAATATTTGTCAGTATCATTATGGCTTTTGCCTTGGTTGCGGTTTTTCTTTATTTGTTTGTCGACCAGATATTTAGTTTTGTGAATGACTGGCCTGTTCTTGAAAAGATGATGGATGCCAAATGGGAAAGCCTCCAGCAGTTTATCAGTGAGACTTTTCACGTCAGCCGGATTGAGCAGAAAGCATGGTTAACGACAAAAATTAAGGAGAATGCAAGTTCAGGAGGTATTCTTGTTTTGGGCATCTTTTCGGCAACAACCTCGTTTCTGGCCAGTCTTGCACTTATCCCGATTTATGTCTTTTTTCTGACTTTATATCAGGATAAATTCAAAGAATTTATTAGGCTGGTAACCAAAGACGACAAGAATGAGCATGTTTTACTGATAGTTAAGAAAGTTTCTGTGGTGTCACAGAAATACGTAATGGGCATTTTCCTCGACGTAATAATTCTATCTATATTAAATTCCACAGGATTCCTGATTCTGGGTTTGCCTCATGCAATTTTATTCGGCGTGCTGGCTTCTGTTCTCAACATTATTCCCTACATAGGAGTGTTGATTGGCAGTATTTTACCAATCCTGATGGCTTTGCTCACCAAAGACTCGATGAGCTATGCAATTGCAGCCGGTGCGATTTGTGTGGTTGTACAGTTTCTCGACAATAATTTTATTACTCCCTATGTGGTTGGAAGCAGTGTAAGCATCAATCCGCTTACCGCAACTATTGTGTTGATTGCCAGTTCGCTTATCTGGGGGATACCGGGAATGATTCTTTGTTTGCCGCTTACCGGAATGGCTAAAGTAATTTGCGACCATGTTGATTCGCTCAGGCCCTATGGCTTTCTGCTTGGCGAAGAAGTGAATTTCAGTGCACAGAAAGAGGCTCAGGACAAATTCCTGAAAAAACTCCTGAAACGCAGTTAGACAGCATAATAACTCAGAACCTCAATGTTCAGCTTTATTGTTCGGCCATACAACAAATCTGCGCCCGATTTGTTAGGTTTTATAGCCGCATTTCATTAAATTGCATAGAATGAAAATTGAGCGGGAAAATAATCCCGGATTTTTGTTATTAGTCATAAACAATTAAAATTTAGCATTATGAGTTCAGGAAAAGTTTTATTAGGAGTGTTGGCCGGCGCAGCTGCCGGTGCGTTGATCGGAATTTTATTTGCTCCGGACAAAGGATCAGAAACCCGTCGCAAGATTGCTGAAAAGGGTGAAGATTATGTTGACGGGATGAAAGAAAAATTC
>JAEUSS010000378.1 GCA_016788685.1 Prolixibacteraceae bacterium
TGCTCGTTATCCGGTTTTCGAAAGGCAAGCCGGCAGCACCCGCCAAGACCGACTCCCTCCCCGCAGAGGAGCCGCATCCGGTTGCATCAGATTGCTGCGGTGCTCACGAAATCTGCGAATTTGATGCTTCGGTTTTTGACGAAGAACAAATCATCTATTTCGATGATGAAGAACTGGATGTTTTACGCAATGTGCGCGAAGACGAGCTGACCTCCCGGCAGATTGACGACCTGCGCGAAGTACTGTACACCCTGAGGACCAACGAAATCAACAAGTGGATGACAAGCCTCTCCCGCCGCCACATTCATTTACCCGTGATCCTTCAGCAGGAAGCCCGCCAGTTGATGACCGAAAACTAATACACATTTTTCCGGCAAAAAGAGCCAAACAGTCTGCACAATTCATTTATACGCCATTCACACTTCGATTTTTTACTAAATTTGAAACCCGCTCCGGCCGGGTAAACAGTAAATAATCAAACCGTGATTCGACGCCTGAAACTCATAATCTTTGGGGGATTCATTCTTCTGTATATGCAGTTGCAGGCAACGGCCCCATATCAGCCGAAGCTTGCTGATCAAGTACTGGAATCCTGGAGATGGACCGATTTTCCGGAGTACGATACCGTCCGGATTTCGTGCCTGGCCAAAGGACATGATGGCGGAATGTGGATGGGGATAGGCAATCAGGCGGTTTTTTACGACGGGTACAAAACCATCCGGTTTATCCCCGACAGCAGCGCCGTACAGGCATTCATTTTCGAAAAAGACCACAACCTGCTGGCAACCACCTCGCGCGGAATTTTCAGGTACAAAGAAGGTGAATTCCGGAAAATCCTGAATGCAAATTTCAACGATCAGCGCAATTTCATAACCGATGCCAAAGGTAACGTGTGGATTGGTTCGGACTTTGGCCTGCTTCAGATCACGGCAAAATCAATCTATTGCCTCAACCCCGAAGGATATTTCGAAATCGCCTGCGACGGATCTGTGCTCAACACCATCAAGCTCGAAAAAGCCAACGACTACCACTTCAGCAACGTTCAGGAGATTAAATTCCCGGTTTACAACCTATGCTCCAACTCTTCGCAAAAAATATGGATGGCGGTTGATTTGCCCGACAAGAATCTGGCAACGATTGACTGGAACGCATTCCCTGAAAAATTACCGGATTGGAAGTTCCTGAAAACTCCCGGACTTTCGGTTTACGACATTTCAGGAATCTGCGAGAATCAAAACTCGGTTTGGATAACCAGCGGCAATGCCAACATCCAGCTGCTGCAATACCTGATTTCAGAAGACAAATGGAAAAGCATCAATCTGAAAGAACAGGGCGGTGACAACGTTCAGACTGCGATCGTCCGGTCAGCCGACGGAACGCTGTGGATCGGCGGACACAGCAAGCTGTATGCGCTGACATCGGCGGGCTGGAGAGTTTATCAGTACCCCGAAGTCACATTACCGCTTTCGTACATTAAAATTTATCCCGACAGCCACAACAACCTGTTCATTTTTGGCATGGGAGGCAACTTAATGAAACTCGATCTTTCGGGCAGCAACTTCAGGACGTATCTGGGTTTAAATTTTAACTGCGGTACTCCCGACGGCCAACGCTGGTTTACCACGCATACCGGCGAAGTTGTTGTCAGCGACCGAAACATGCACCAATTCCGGAAATATTCGGCCGCCGATGGCTTGATGGACATGGCCATGACTCTTCACTTTTCGCCCCAAAGCGGATTGTGGGCAGCCGGAAGTCACCAGGGGAAAGCTGCAACAGCCCGGTTCAGGAACAATAAATGGGAACTGAAAACCTTCCCCGATTTATACCTCGGCATTTCGTACAACGGCGTTTGTGAGCTGGGCGACTCGGCCATAGCCTTTCCGGTAAACGGGATACTCGAACTGGGCAACACCAATTACCTTGGCGGATTCATCGCTTACAACTATAAACGCTCGTCATGGGAAAACTATTCAAAGAACAAGGTACCTCAGCGTATCCCCTCACTGGGACAAACCTCTGACGGAAGACTTTGGTTTTCGGGCAATAATCCGGCTGTTTTTGACGGGGAGAAGACCCTGCGGGTTGAACTCCCGGGCAACTCATCCAACTGGACCGATGACATCGGGATTTCGCCTTCCGATCACATCTGGGTAGCACAGGGCGGCACCGGGCTTTTTCATTTCGACGGAAAGAAATGGGTCCGGTTCACAACTTTTAACGGATTGGCAAGCAACATGGTCACCAATATCCTGATAAAAAATGACAGTTCGGTTTTTATCGCGTCGGATAAAGGCATTTCATTTTTCGACGGGAAACAGTTTATCCCCCAGATTATTCATCCCGAACTGAATATCCTGCGTGAACGCGGTTATCTACGGCAATCAGCCGATGGGGCACTTTGGGTTAACCAGGGCACGCGCGAATGGTACCTGTATGATTTTAAAAGCACCTTCGAAGACCCCTCGGTCTTTAAAACAACGATGTACCTGAAAGAAAATGAACCGCCCAAAACAATCATTTCGTTTTCCAACCGGGAAATTTCTTCCTCCGGAAATGTTATTGTCACGTACAGGGGAATCGACTACTGGAACCAGACTCCAGCCAATAAAATCCAGTTTTCATACCGCCTGAACAACGAGCCGTGGTCGCCATTTTCCGAAGAAAAATCGAGTATATTTCTCGACCTTAAATCGGGAGATTACACGCTTGACGTGCGCTCCCGCGACTTGGACAACAACATTGAGCTCAGCCCGACCCGACTATCATTCAGTATTTTGCCGCCGGTTTATCTGCGAAGCTGGTTCATCCTTACCATCCTCACTTTCCTTGGAATCATCGTCTGGCTGCTTATCCGGCTGTACGCCCGGAACCGCCAGATTCACGAACTGGACCAGCTGAAACTGCGGCTTTTCACCGACATCTCGCACGAACTGAAAACCCCGCTTACACTCATTTCGCTGCCGCTTCAGAAATTACTCGACAAAGCCCGGCAGAAAAATCATCCCAAAGAAAACCTCGAACTGATTTACAACAATGTTCAGCGGCTCAGCAACCTGGTTAATCAGGTAGTCGATTTCAGACGTATTGAAGCCGGAAAGATTCAGCTGGAAATTACCCCGGGTGACCTGATTCTGCAACTCCGAAACATTGTGAGTTATTATGCGCCGCTGGCTCACGAAAAAAACATCCAGTTCGAATTTCGCTGCGTTCTTCAGGAATTGTGGGTAAAATATGATGCCGACAAACTCGAAAAAATTGTCGTTAATCTGCTATCCAATGCTTTTAAATACACGCCTGAGAACGAAAAAGTTGAGCTGACCGTACAGGTTGATCCTTCGGAAAACAAACTAGAGCTTTGGGTAAACGATTCGGGACCAGGCATTCCGCAAGATATGCAGCAGAATATTTTCGACCGCTTTTACCGGCTTCGCGGTGAAAAATTTACCCGGATTCCGGGCAGTGGCATTGGCTTATCGCTGGTCAAAGAACTCGTCAGCCTGCACCAGGGAACCATCAAGGTGATCAGTGACGGGCTGCACGGCACCAGTTTCGTTGTTCAGCTGCCGCTTGTTCCGGCCGAAAAAGAGGTTCGCACGGCTCCCGAAACCGGAAAAGAAACCAGACTGAGCCAGTTAAGCCGCGGTGAAAAAGCCGCGGTTCTCCTGATTGAAGACGAAGAGCCGATGCTCCGGTTTGTTTCCGAAGAACTGAAAAATTACTTTTCGGTGACCGGAGTCAGTTCGGTAGAAAAAGCGTTTGAGTGGCTCAACACGCAAATGCCCGAATTGATTATTACCGATGTGATGCTGCCTGGAATGACCGGAACTGAGTTTTGCAAAATGCTGAAATCCGACCCGAGAACCAGCCACCTGCCGGTGATTCTGCTCACCGCGCGCGACTCGGAAGAAGACATCGTGGAAGGGCTGAGTACCGGAGCCGACGATTACATCACCAAACCGTTCCGGATGAATGAACTGATCGCCAGATGTTTTAACCTGATTGAAAACCGCCGCCGCCAAAAAGACCGGTTTGCCGAACAGGAAGAGCTTGAAGTAAAAACCTTCGCTCAGAACCCGGCCGACCGTGATTTTCTGGAAAAAGCCATTCAGGTTGTATTCCGAAACATTGAAAATCCGGAATTTGATGTGCCGCATTTCTGTCAGCAGATGCACACCAGTAAAACGCTGCTGTATTCCAAACTGAAATCACTGACCGGACAATCGGCCACCGAATTCGTGCGCAACATCAGGCTGAAAGAAGCCAAAAAATTGCTGCAGAACAACCATCACCAGCAAACCATCGCCGAAATCAGCTACCAGGTTGGTTTTAACGACCCGCTTTATTTCTCGCGCTGTTTCAAGAAATATTTCGGAGTTCCGCCTTCGGAAGTTCAGAAATAGAAAGATTCGAAAACTATTTCTCTTCATCTTTGGTTTTATACAATCAGCCGGAATGATCCTGTCGTTTGATTTTGAACAGGACTCCGGAATCTTGGTTAAATGGTTTAAATTCGTTTAGTTTATACACTCACAGCAAATCTGATGACTATGAAACGCAAAGCATTCCACAAACTGTCATACGGACTTTACCTGATTGCATCCGAGTTTCAGGGCAAAAAGGCCGGATACATCGCCAATACCACTTTTCAGATTACCTCTGAACCGCCTCAGCTGGCCATATCGTGCCACAAAGACAACCAAAGCGCCCGGGTGATTCTGGATTCTGGTATTTTTTCGGTTTCGGTACTGAAGAAAGAAGTAAACATGAAAATCATCGGCGACTTCGGATTCATGTCCTCCGGCGACATCGACAAGTTCGGCGGAGTCAGCACCATCACCGCCCAAACCGGCGCACCCATCGTACTCGACAGTTCGGTAGCCTGGTTCGACTGTAAAGTGGTTAACTCAATCGATCTGGGATCGCATTACCTGATCATCGGCGAAGTAGTCGATTCGGACGAGATTTCGGATGAAGATCCGCTCACTTACCAGTATTACCGCGAAAAGTACAAGATGTTCTCGCCAAAGAATTCGCCGACCTATATCGAAAAGGCTGTGCTCGACGCCGAAGCTGCAGCTTCGCCAAAAGTCCTTCAGGAACAGGAGCACGAGCATGATCATGAACATGAGTATGTATTTGACGGCAAGAACTACGTTTGTGTCATCTGCGGATTCCCTTATAATCCCGAAGAAGGCGACCCCTCGGTAGGTAGTCCTCCCGGGACACCATTTGAGGATTTGCCCGAAGATTCCCGTTGCCCGATCTGCAATGCTGCCAAAGAATATTTTAAGGAAGTGTAAAATTCAGTCCGGGCAGGCCCGCCGCTGTCGTCCTGTCTGCAGTTTACTAAAAAAGACTATTTTTGCGCTTTGATTTTGAAACGCACGATCAACATTGAGAAAATACCGACATGAAAAACAAAAACTACAACATCGCATTGACCCAGATTTCGCTGGATGGAACCCCGGAAGTGAACCTGAAAAAATGTCTGGAATGGACCAGACGGGCCGCTCTGCAAGGTGCCAATGTGGTTTGTTTACCCGAATTATACAGCTCGTTCTACTTTTGCCAGAGTGAAGACCATGATTATTTCAATTTGGCCGAACCCCTGCACAACGATTCGTACAAAGCTTTCAGCGCACTGGCCAAAGAACTGGGCATCGTCCTGATCGTTCCTTTCTTCGAACGCCGTGCTTCCGGCTTGTACCACAACTCGGCCTACATCATCGATACCGACGGATCGGAAGCTGGTTTGTACCGCAAAATGCATATTCCGGACGACCCGAGCTACTACGAGAAATTCTATTTCACGCCTGGCGATATTGGTTTCAAGGCCTTTGACACCAAAATGGGAAAAATCGGAACATTAATCTGCTGGGACCAATGGTATCCGGAAGGAGCCCGGATCACAGCCCTGCAAGGCGCTGATGTTCTCTTCTATCCTACCGCCATTGGCTGGCACCCTCACGAAAAAGCACAATACGGCGAAAAACAGCACGATGCCTGGCGCACCGTTCAGCGCGGACACGCCGTAGCGAACGGCATTTTTGTGGCTGCCTGCAACCGCGTAGGTTTCGAAAAACCGGTTGAATCTTCCGCCGGAATTGAATTCTGGGGCGCTTCGTTTATTGCCGGGCCGCAAGGCGAAATTCTGGCCGAAGCCTCGCACGACAAGGAAGAAATCATTATGGCCGAAATTGATCATGCCCTGATGGAAGACGTACGCCGCAACTGGCCTTTCCTGCGCGACCGCCGGATTGATGCCTATGGCGACATCACCAAACGGTTTATTGATTAAGACAAAACACATCTAACTCTGCCGTAATCCTAAAGCTTTTTACCAGGTAAAGCCCCGAAGCTTGCCTGAAATCATAAGAATAAAATACCATGAACACGATATCCCGCAGATTCCCCGCTGAGTGGGAAAACCATCAGGCCACACTGTTATCATTTCCGGCTGAAGGCCGCGACTGGCCCGGAAAGTACCACGCCATCAAATGGGCTTTTGTTGAAATGATCAAAAAAGTGAGCACTTACGAACCGGTTATTCTGGTCGTACAATCCGGCGAATTGCGCGAAAAAGTGGCTGTGATGCTCGAACAGGCTCATGTTGATCCGAAACAGGTCAGCTACATCATTAAAGATACCAACCGCAACTGGATGCGCGATTCAGGCCCCGCAATCGTCAAAACGGCTGACGGAGCCCGCGAAGCCATTCAATTCGGCTTTACCGGCTGGGCCAAATATAAAAATCACCGGAAAGATCAGGGTATTCCCGAAGCGGTTGCCCAACATCTGGGCATTCCGGTTGTTCAGGCCAAGTACAACAACAAACTGGTTGTTCTCGAAGGCGGATCGATCGACGTAAACGGTTGCGGAACGCTGATCACCACCGAAGAGTGCCTGATGGACCCGGTTCAGCAGGTACGCAACAAAGGCTTCAGGAAAGAAGATTACGAAAACGTGTTCCGCGAATACCTGGGCGTCACTAACACCATCTGGCTGGGCGAAGGCATTGAAGGCGACGACACGCACGGGCATGTCGACGACATTTGCCGCTTCGTAAACCGGAATACGGTAGTTGCCGTTCAGGAACCCAATACCGCCGACCCCAACCACCACAAACTGGAAGCCAACCTCGAAATACTCCGGAATGCCCGGCTCGAAAACGGCGAAAAACTGAATGTGGTCACCATGCCGATGCCCAGCCGCCTCGATTTTGAAGACCTGCGCCTTCCGGCCAGCTACGTCAATTTTCTGGTTACCAACGGCTGCGTGCTGATGCCCACCTTCAACGATAAAAACGACTACAAAGCGCTCGGAATACTTACCGATTTATTTCCCGGCCGTGATGTGATCGGCATCAGCGCAGTCGACCTGGTTTGGGGACTGGGAACGCTGCATTGCCTGAGCCACGAAATTGCGGGATAACACTTGTGTGGTCAGCTGAAAGCCGCACCACCACCCGCCCCGGGCATTTTTTCACCGTCCCGGGGGTTAAAATCGTCGTCCCGCTAAAGATTTTGCCGTCCCGGGAGTAAAAATCATCGCCCCGGGGAAAATCCGGCCGTCCCGCTGCGGGTTTCAGCGCTTTTTTCGGGCTGACCGGGCACCTTTCGTCCGGGCTATCC
>JAEUSS010000393.1 GCA_016788685.1 Prolixibacteraceae bacterium
CCTATTTTAGCACGTATAATTCATTCCGCCTGCCGTTATGTTAGCTGATATTATTTTAATGGTTTAAATGCCAAAAAATGCGTCCGAAAGATTGGAATAATCAGGTAACAGGCAATAAATTTTAATATCCTGAGAAAAAAAAAATGTCTCAACAACTCAAATTTTCTTGAAGTGGTGGCAAGTGTATATGTATAATATTTCGGCATTTAGAATACTTCTATTTCTCAGTAAACAAAAATTAGTCTCATTTAAGCCATAAAACTAACATAAATAATATTATATAATTGCATTTTATGTTCCTTTTGGGTTTATATTTGATGAGCTTAAACCTTGATTGACTCCGCATGACATTTGCAATTCTTTTTTTTATACTCCTGATTATCTATCTTTCATTTTCTGTAACACTTGCCTTTTTAATTGTTGCACAGAAAAGAAAAAGCCTACTGTATCTTTTCCTTTTCTTCCTTTTACAAGTATTCTATGTTATGTCGCCGGCTTTTGCCGTATTCAAAATTCATTTGGTTTATCTCCGGTTAGTCGTGGGGCCCATAAAAGTGATTTTGACCCCCCTGATCTTCTTTTACATCAAAGGACTAACGCAAAAGGAAAACCGAATCAGCTTAAAAGAATCTTTACATTTCCTGCCCGCCCTTGTTGTTTTTATACTTTCCCTGATTATGTATTTTGGCTATCCCGACTGGAAAATCCTGAGCCTCAATGACATTTATAAGATAAAAGTGGAAGGTAACTTTCATTACACCTTTTTGGTTACAGTTACACGGCTCATCGTCTTTTTCCAGGGAATATTTTATGCCCTGATGATATATAAACTGTTTAAAAAGAACGATTTTTCCATGCGACAAATCGTTTCTGACCTATCCAGGCAGAGCATGCTGTGGATCAGATACACCGCTATTTTGGTTGGGATCAGGGGATTGACCACTGGTGCCGAGCTTTTTGGTGCCTACAGCGTTCCTGCTGTATTCATGGTGTATTATATTTTCTTAATCGGATTCTCGTTTTATATCTTTTTTCAGGCAATCGTTCAACCCGACATCTCCTTTGTCAGCCACACAATGCAAGAAATGGCAGACAATCAAAATGGTGCGGAAAGTAAGGAGTCGAATACTGATCTGGACAAACTGGAGGTTTTTAAGCAGAAACAACTTTTTTTAAAGTACGATATAACACTTCAGGAAGCTTCCGATGAATTATTAATTCCTAAATACCGCCTGACTCAAGCGATCAAAACCGCAGGTTATCCAAACTTTTACGCTTTCGTGAATGCACAACGTATCGAGTACAGCAAAGAGCTGTTACTTAATCTTCCCCGAAACCTGGCCTTGGAATCGGTTGTTGCAGATTCCGGATTTCAATCCAAATCCACCTTCTACCGCGTCTTTAAAGAATCAACCGGATTAACACCGAAAGAATATAAAGACATGAAATCCTCTTGCTGATTTCTGCCAGGGGAACGGCACAACTGAGAATAAGGAAAGAACGCGGGATTTAAGCATGCTCCTGCATTTACCAATATTTTTATCTGGATATCATCCAATATGCTCTGCACCCAGGTAAAATCCGAAAATCCGTCCTGAAAAAACCATATACAACTGACAACCCAATACCGACCCCATTTCCCTGAAAACAAAAAGGAGCCGCCTCGCAAGGCAACTCCTTCTGTCTGATCAAAAAAGATCATGATCTTCCTGTTTTGATCAATTTTTGAAATAATACAGCGGGTTGATTCTCATCGTCCGGTCGCCGTTTAACCTACCGCTATTGTCCGGCATAGATAATAGAAATTAACCCTAATATGAAGAGAATAAACATCAAAGCCAGCATTCCGTTGGTTCCCTTTGGCGAATTCTTAAATTCTTTCCAGATGAAAACACCCCATAAGGCAGCCACAAGGGTTGCTCCCTGCCCAAGTCCGTAAGAAATAGCGGCACCCGCTTTACCAGCAGCAATCAGGTTGAACGAGTTTCCGATACCCCAAATAATTCCACCTAAAACACCAACCCAATGGATAGAAAGCTTTCCCTTGAAATATGATTTATAATCTGTTGGCTCACCACTAATCGGGTTCTTCATCAAAACGGTATTGAAAAGGAAATTACTGCAGAGAATTCCCAGCGCAAAAATAACCATGGCCGTATATGGAGTCATCATGCCTGCTGCAGGAGTAATGAAGTTATCCAAATCCATAGATGCCGCAACAAACCGGTAGAAAAATGACATCAGCAAACCTGCAAGAACAGAAATCAGTATTCCTTTTGTGGTTGCCTTCTGTCTCCCTGAAGAAGCTTTTTTATAAGCCAGCGCATTGACAATAATAGCAAGGGTAATAAGGCTTACGCCAGCGAACAGAAATACCGGGTCTCCTTTTTGCGAACCCATGTAGTTAATAACGACACCTAAAACCAATGCAAGCCCTATCCCAACCGGGAAAGCCACAGCCATTCCTGCAATGGCAATTGCAGTGGACAACAAGATATTCGCCGCGTTAAATATGATACCTCCCAGAAACGCACTGCCAATGTTTTTCCAATCGGCCTGCGCCAGATCAGCCAGAAATCCTCTTCCATTTTCTCCGATGCTGCCTAACGTAAAAGCCAGCAATAAAGAGACGAGCATGATGCCGATGACATAGTCCCAATAAAACAATTCATACCGCCAGGTCTTTCCTGCAAGTTTTTGGGTATTCCCCCAGGAGCCCCAACAGAACATTGTGACAATACAAAAGATGATGGCTAAAGTGTAATTTTCTACAATAAACATAGGTTGAGTTTTTTAAAGTTTATTAATTTGACTTTAAAGCGTCAGAATAGACAACCATATCAATAAGATTAACCGATGCGTTATCAATCGGATTAAGCCATTTAAAAGTCACAACATGTACTCCTTTATCCAGCTGATATTTCCAGAATAAATCGGTCCGGCGTGCTAAAGCGGATGCAACAGGCAAACTGGCGTTTTCGACCAATTTGCCGTCTACATACATTTCAACCTTTGCCACATAACTTACATCCGGACATTGCACATAACCACGAATAACCATACCAATGCCTTCAAAATTTGCTTCAACAGAGTTATTAAGCTGTTTATTGAGTGCGATTCGCTGTACAGGGAAATGCCCTTCGAAAGACTGCTCGTAACCAACCGGTTCTGGCTGTTGGCAGGCAATAGTAACCTGATCACCTTTGATTTGTCCTCCGTTCTTCTCCACCACCTGTAAAGCGTGTTTTAAGCCCAGTTTATAAACATCATTCAATGACAAATCGGTATAGGCAAAGTTTCGGTCTTCCACTTCATACAAGTTCTTTTTCCAGAATTCAGGAATTCTGCTGTATCCCAGCATTGTTCCCAATATTCCGCCGGCAGTGGACGGATTGCAGTCGGCATCTTGCCCGCATCGGGTTGAAATATCCAGTGTCCGCCCATAATCGCCCTGCCCGTAAAGCAGTCCGATGGCAACATAAGCGCTGTTGATTTTCGCATCGATATCAAACGAACTAAACACACCATCCGGACAACCAAAATCTTCACTCCATTTCTTTTGGCACTCAAACCAGGTTTGTTTCCAGTCGTTAGGGAATTTCTTGTGCCAACGAATCACATCGCTGATACATTGATGGAAGGTGCTTTTTTCAGGAATGGTTTTCAGCGCTTCAGAAACAATAAACTCAACATCATCAGACACGAAAGCCAGTGAGTACATGGCTCCGACAAACACTCCGCCGTACCATCCGTCGCCATAACACATCATATGCCCGATTTTATCCGAAAAATGGCTGGCAGTGTTGGGCATTCCGGGCGACATCAGTCCGGCAAAGTCTGCCTCAATCTGATAGTCAATATCATCAGCATGCGGATTATTCAACCAGTTTCCTGAAGCAGGGGGCATAATTCCGTGCAAAATATTATAACGGGCTGCCTGGTTGGCGTGCCACAGCGGATAATCGGACTTGGCAAAGGCCACCGCGAAGGAATCAACCGGAGCATCCAGTCCGAGGCGCTCGAATATATTAACAAATGTCAGATCCATGTAGATATCATCGTACAAACCAGGGAAAGTGTCGTAATACTTTTTAACGGCGCCGTCAGGCCACCCGATTGGAATGTAATCCTGAATGATGGTTCCGTTGTAAATAAATTCAACCGGTCCTCCATAGGTACATCCGATGGTCTGACCAGCCCATCCGCCTTTTATTTTATCGCCCAGTTTCTCCTTCGACAAGGTAACCGACTTTGAAACTGCTTCTCTTTTCTGGACACTTCCGGCAAATACGCTGCTCATTGACAAGAAACAGCAGGCTACCAACAATAGATGTATTTTTTTCATTTTTGTTTAGTTTATTTTTAATCTCAAACGAAAGTCTTCATGCCTGGCAAGCACTTTTAATTGCCCGATCCGATTTCATGGCGATAAGGTACTGAATCCTGTGCCCCCATCCGGGTAACGGATATGGCCGCAGCCTTACCGGCAAACCGAACAGCTTCCGCCAGTGTTTTACCTTCAGTCAACGCAACGGCGAGTGCCCCGTTGAACACGTCTCCTGCGGCTGTGGTATCGATGGCTTTCACTGGGTTTGCCGGTATCAGTTCCATCTTCGAATCAGCATAAATCAGTGCTCCTTTAGCTCCCATTGTAATGATAACAGCAGGGACACCTAGCTGGTGAATACGTTGGGCCGCCCGCTCTGCCGATTGCAGATCAGTAATTTTTACTCCCGAAATAAGTTCAGCTTCCGTCTCATTGGGAGTAATCAGGTACAACTTCTTCAGCAAATCGGTTGACAAAGGACGTCCCGGGGCTGGGTTCAGTATCACCTTCTTTCCACGGTTCGAAGCAGCTTCTGCAACAAATTCCACTGTTTCCAGAGGTATTTCCAATTGCATCAGGATAATTTCGGCATCTTCAATTATCTCTGGTATCTGCGCGAGGTCTTCAGGCAACAGGTTTCCGTTTGCCCCTGAAGAAACCACAATACTATTCTCGGCTTTTTCATCGATGGTTATCAAGGCAACTCCGGAAGGACAGACCGGATCAACCAGCAGATACTTCCCGCTGATTCCGTCTTTCCTCAAAAGTTCCCTGGTATTGTTGCCAAAAATATCGTTGCCGGTTTTCGCCACAAACATCACATCTCCGCCCAACCGGGCCACTGCCACCGCCTGGTTGGCTCCCTTGCCTCCCTGAGTCATCAAAAAGGTTCCGCCCAGAATGGTTTCGCCCGGACGTGGCAACCGAGCCGACTTAATTACCATATCGGTATTGGTACTTCCAACTACAGTTATTTTATTGGTTTTCATCGCGATAAGTACATTTTACATGATTTTATAAACGAACCTGATCAACGGCAATCCGTCTGATTATCTGAATCTTTATCATCAATTACTTTGGTACACTGAAGCCTTCTCTTCAACTGAAGGACTCCTGTAAATTTATCTTTTTTAAACATATAACATCCGAATGCAATTCACTTATTTTCAGCGCCAGACCAATAT
>JAEUSS010000401.1 GCA_016788685.1 Prolixibacteraceae bacterium
TTTCAGAACAATTCGCAACCCCTCTTCGAGTTTGAATTCGGCAGTTTCAACTCCAAACTCTTTCAGGGCTGCTCTGAATCCTTCGTTCATCATTCGCCCGGCCCGCAAAGGGAAGTCAATCAGAGCCGGATAATTATTTTCGTTATCGGGATGCTTATAAAATTCGATACAGGTTTCCAGTTTTGTTGACAAATAAATCCGGCATGCCATCGGCCGGGCTTCATAAACGGAACACGCACCTTCACTGAGCAAAGGGCAAGGTGCTTTATATTTCAACATTTCATCTTCATCCAATTCCGATGTAGCTGCATGTTTCGCTTCAGCTCTCGCCGCTACATCCTTTATTTTTCCGGAATTGAATTTCGTTTTTATTCTTTCTGACAAGAAATCTAACTCGTAAGAATTGGCAAAAACAGCCTGATGACAACACCAATGACATCCCTTTGTACAGGCAACAGCAATATTTTGTCGCTCAGCCAATGCGATGACCGAATCGTTAAGTCCGTCAATTGCAGCATACAACGATTCGATGGCCTGAAATAAGGTTTTATTGGAAAAACCCTGTTCAATGGCCGATTGCACAAGCCGGTAGCCATCGGAATAAAATATTCGGTCGTTTTCGGTAAAATGTTTATTTTCTGTTGTCATCCGGGAAATATATTTTCAGGCAAAAATAATTTTTGTTTGACAGAAAGGTTTTATTTTGAACTTTTATTTCGAAACGAAGAAACACATGTCTCCAGTGAAACTCTTATCAGCTATTTTATTGCTAATTTCAGCACAAACCGCATCTGCAAAATCCGTTGACTACCTTCCTGTTCCGGCAAAAAACCTCGTCAAACACAGTTATTATACACTTTCGTACAACGAAGCATACGAGCAGGCAAACTGGGTTTACTATTCATTGACCGACAGCATGGTCCTAAACGGAGGAGTGGAGAGGAGTAATAAATTTAAGACGGATAAGATGGTAGCCTCCGGATCGGCCAAATCATCGGACTATACCAAAAGCGGCTACGATCGCGGACATCTTTGCCCGGCCGCTGACATGGGTTTTAGTCCCGTTGCGATGGAAGAGAGTTTCCTAATGTCGAACATATCGCCTCAAACACCTGATTTCAACCGTGGAATATGGAAAGAACTTGAAACAACAGTGAGAAAATGGGCCGTAAAAGAACGTAATATCATTGTTGTTACCGGTCCGGTATTTAAAGAGAACAACGGTTTGATCGGGAAGGAGGAAGTTCTTGTTCCGGGGCATTTTTTCAAGCTTATTTATGACACCACCGACGAACCCAGGCTGATTGCTTTTATTCTTCCGAATGCCAAAAGCGACCGACCTTTAACTGATTTCACTGTGCCTGCCGACGAGGTTGAAAAGCAAACCGGCTTTGATTTTTTCCCGCAATTGCCCGATGATCTGGAAAACAAGCTGGAAGCCAACATTCAACTTGCGGGTTGGTTCGAAGGTTATGCGCCGGAAGAAAAAATCGCCTCCCAACCTGAAACCGCTGAAAAGACAAGTTCTGATTTTCATTTCTACCTGATCCTGATTACAGTCATACTTCTTGTCGTCTTATTTGTCTCCTTCAGGGGAAATAAAAGAAGGAGAAGGTAAAAGTTTCTCCCTGACTTGCAGTGACCAGACAACTGCTACTCTGATCTGGTATTAACCATCCAAAAGGAGAAAACGTTCAGGTAATTCCAGAACGACTGAATCAGATCTTCAGGAATATCAAGTTCCGAAAGAGCCTGCTGATAGCATTGCAGCCATACAACCCGCGCTTCAGGAGTTATTGCAAAAGGGGTGTGCCGCCTGGCAAGCATGGGTTTTCCGCGGTTCTCGTTGTAATACGGATGTCCGCCGCAAATCTGGATAAAAAAATCAGACGACCGCTGTTTGGCTTTATCCAAAGCCTCTTCAA
>JAEUSS010000408.1 GCA_016788685.1 Prolixibacteraceae bacterium
CGTTGCGACTCTTTGATGTATTTGGCCAGAATATACTTCGAAAAAGGCTCATAAGTACTGCTAATGTCCCATATTTCAGCGTTGTTCTCCCAGTCAAATATCAGGTCAATGTCATCGGGTTCCAAAGCTCTGAACCTGACCTTACCGAATTCCAGTTTTGTTGTCATAATTTTCTGTTCTTGATCCAGGTTTTCCATATAATTTCCAAATCGTTTACAATCCGGTAGTCTTTGGCATACAACAGATCCAGTTCTTCTTTCTTTTTCTCCGGAAGGTTTTCAGAAAAAAGTGAAGCCGGCGTAACAACACCTTTCCGGATTGGCGGAAGACAGGCCTGATTAGCAGAGCAATACCCCACCCAACTCTTCTTCCCCGATAAAACATCAAACAAACTCCGGAAGCCTCCAAACCGTTTCCCGGCCAATACAACCAGGAAAGGCGAACACACAAGGAGGACGATAGCCAAGCCCAGGTCGAAAGCCCGTTTGTTTTGCCTGTTGTTTTCCTTTGCAATGGAATTGATGTGTACCACATACAAGTCACCGGCAGTCGAGATCGAATTGCTGCCTATGATCGAAAGACTTTCCGGAGGTGCAATTTTATAGTCGATATTCAGGTTGTTCAAACCGAGCATCAGGCCGATAATCTCGCGCGATGAAATATCTTCTGACGAGAATATCAGTTCATCGGCCTTGTTGATCCGGATAATTTCTTTTAACTGGTGCATGTTCCCAAGGTACAGCGGATGGAGTGCAGCAGCTTCAGGAAAAACGTAACCAACGGTACTAATTTTCTCCCCCGATCCGGCAAGCAGTTGGTTGATTCGTCTCGCTTCAGCTTCGCCCGCCACGATAACGGCTCGTTTATATCTGTTCAGCTTGAGATTCAGCCCCGGAACACTGAGCTTTGCCAGCAAAAAACGGTAAGCCGGAAGCAAAGCAAATGCCCATGCTGCCCCCATCAGCAGCAAAGCTCTCGAATAGCGTAAACTTTCGTCAATCAGAGAATAGAATACAAGAATAGACAAGGTGCCCCAAAGCAACCCCTTAAAAATACTCGCAGGATATATGTTTTTGCGGTATCCTCCGTTAAGCCAGATACAGCAAAGCCAGATCAGAACGTAAACGGGGACCGCTATATGCAAATATTCCGGAGGATAATAGCCGTGCTCAAACTTAAACGTTTCCCAAACAGGCAGCAAGACAGCAAAGCCCGCAAAGATCAGCAGGGCATCGGTCAGCGGCAGAAATATTGTTTTCAGGAACTGAGCACACACGCTTAACAAGGCTCTGAAATAAATGGCCAGATTGATCAGCACCGAGTAAAGGCGGGCGTTTTCTTTCGAAAAATGCTTTCGGGCAAAGATGATCATCGCGTTGTAAAACACTTTTACGTAATTGATGCTACTCTTTTTGGTGCTCTCTCCTTTGTAATGAACAATTGTTGTTTCAGGAAAATAATAGTTCTTATAACCAGCCTGAGTAATGCGGAATGACAAATCGATGTCTTCGCCATACATAAAGAAGGACTCATCAAGAAGGCCGACTTTGTCGAGCACTTCCCTCCGGATGAGCATAAAAGCACCGGCCAACACTTCAACTTCGTGAACCTGGTCGTTGCTGAGGTGCCCCAGATGGTACCGCCCGAATTTCTTCGAATGAGGAAAGAGTTTCGAAAAGCCGAAAATCTTCCAGAAGGCAACTTCGGGCGTAGGCAGCCCACGCTTAGATTCGGGAAGAAACCGTCCTTTCCCGTCAATCATCTTAACCCCGAGTGCTCCGGCTCCAGGTGTCTGATCCATAAAACCAACCACTTTCAGGAAACAATCTTCCTCAACCACCGTGTCGGGGTTCAGCAACAAAACATACTCGCCTCGGGCCATTCGGATGGCCTGGTTGTTGGCTTTCGAAAAACCAACGTTCTCTTTGTTGCTGATGAGGTGTACTTCCGGGAATCTGGTTTCCACCATAGCGCAGGAACCATCAACCGAATCGTTATCAACCACAATTATCTCCGAGCTCACTTTCGATGCAGCCTTTTGCACTGCATGGAGGCATTGTTCAAGGAAATACCTGACGTTGTAGTTGACAATGACGACGGTTAGCTTCATGCCCTATCGGATAATCGAGTCTTCAAAATTGAGGCGGTTAACAATTGAACGGCCTAAAGTAACTTCATCGGTATATTCCAGTTCATCACCAATAGAAACTCCCCTGGCCAGTGTCGATATTTTTACGTTGGTGTTTTTAAGCTTTTTGAAGATAAAAAAATTGGTGGTATCACCTTCCATGGTGGTACTCAAAGCCAGTATCACCTCATCGGTGTTTCCTTCGCTGACGCGCCGGACGAGAGATTCGATCTCCAGGTCAGAAGGACCGATTCCGTCCATGGGTGAAATGATCCCTCCCAGCACATGGTACAGTCCGTTAAACTGGTGAGTATTCTCAATCGACATCACATCCTTAATATTTTCGACCACACAGATCAGCGAAGGGTTGCGGGAAGGGTTGGAACAAATGCTGCACGTGTCGGTATCTGAAATATTGTGACAAATGTTGCAGTGTTTGATCTCGGAACGAAGCTGGATCAGGCTGTTGCCGAATGTCTCTACCTCCTGAACCTCCTGTTTCAATAAATGCAAAACAAGGCGCAAAGCCGACTTGCGGCCAATACCGGGTAGTTTCGCAAACTCATTTACCGCATTTTCAAGTAGTCTCGAAGGAAATCGATCAATATGCATATTCCACTCATTTAATGAACCCCAAATTTAATCAGCGAAATGGATTAAACGGAACATGCAGGCAACTTTCACCCGTTATTTGTTCAGATATTTGGCTACGGTGGTCAGCACATCGTCCATCCGGATGGGCTTTACCAGAACCTCGTTACACCCCGAATCAATGCATTTTTGCCGGTCCTCGGCCATGGCATAAGCGGTCTGGGCAATAATCGGGATGGTCTGGTTGGTTGCCCGTATCTGAGCAGTAGCTTCATATCCGGAGATTTCAGGCAACTGAATATCCATGAGAATGAGATCGATCTTGGTACTGTTGTATAGCTTCAGGACATCAATTCCGTCTTTAGCCCAGACAATACGGGCTCCTGTTTTTTGAAGGATACTCTGGAGGTACTCGTAATTATAGGGAGTGTCTTCCGCAATCATTATGGTGTAATTGGAGAAGTTATACCTTGCCTGACTTGCAGGTGTTTTGGAGGCAGATCTGACCATAGGAATTTTAATTTTGTCGTAGGGCAGGGTCAGAAAGAACACACTTCCTTCTCCCTCTACGGATTTTAGATTGATTTCGCCACCGAGCAAAACTGCCAGGTCTTTGCAGATTGACAGGCCTAGTCCCGAGCCCGGAGCTTCGGAACCAACAGTTTCATCGCTGTAGCTAAACCGTTTGAATATATTTTTAATGCGGTTTGCGGGTATACCTGTTCCGGTGTCGGAAACGAAGAACCGCAGTTTATTTTCGTTCAGTATCGTATAACCGATTTCGATATGCCCAACCTCGGTGTGCTTCAGGGCATTGATATACAAGTTATTCAAAATCTGCTTCAAGCGGTACGAATCGGTAAATATCACATCGTGGTGAGCTTCTTCCGGTACGTGAAAAATAAGTTCCAGATTCGTTTTCTGCCTTCGCTTCAGGAAATTGGAATAAGTCAGCTCCAGTTCAGAGAACAACTCACCCAAAGAGCATGCTTCCTTCCTTATTTTCAACTCGTTGGCTTCTATCTTCGCAACATCAATAATGTCGTCGATCAAACGAAGCAGCGACTGGCTGTTTTCTTCAATAATTCCGGAGTATTTATTTCGTTTCTGTGAGGGCAGATTTTCATTCTTGATCAGTTCGCTAAATCCGATGATGGTATTGATTGGCGTCCTGATTTCATGGCTCATGTTGGCCAAGAAATGGTTTTTGTAGTTATTAGCCATTTCGGCTTCCTGTTTCGCCTTTTTCAGATCTTTTTCGATCTTCTTCATGTACGAAATATTTTCGGCAATTTTCACATAATGAGTGATGTTGCCATAGCTATTCCGGATGGGCGAAATACTGGCAAGTTCCCAATAGTATTCGCCGTTTTTCTTCTTATTCTTAAACTCTCCCTGCCATACGTTTCCCGATGTTATTGTTTTCCACAACTTTTCGTAATAGCTGGCTGGTTGAAAGCCTGATTTCAGAAAACTGGGCTTCTTCCCTAAGATCTCCTGATCGTTCCATCCGGTGATCTTGCAGAACGCCGGGTTGAAAAATTCAATATACCCTTCGGTGTCGGTAATAACCACGGATATCGGGCTTTGGATGATCGCCTGATGCAGTTTTTCCAGTTCGCTTTCCGATTTTTTTTCTTCCGTAATATCCCGGTGGGTTCCCAGCATCCGGATAGCTTTTCCGTTTTCGTCACGCAACATGGCTGCACGGCTTTTAATCCAGATGTAATGCCCGTTTTTGTGTTTCAGCCTGAATTCGGCCTCGTAAATACGCAAGTCACTGTTTATGAAGTTTGTTATAAAATGTGTCATCCGGTCCTTATCTTCGGGATGTAACAATTCTTCCCAGTGTGCATGTTCATCGGTAATTTCATCCGGATAATAACCCAACATCGACTTCCATCTTTTGGAGTAGTAGGTCTTCCCGGTACCTACCCGGTAATCCCAGATCCCAAGATCTGCTGCCTCCATTGACATTTCATAGCATTGTTCGCATTCGGCAAGCTTTTTCTCAATCGCTTTATAGCGATCAATATTCTTTAGAACAACCAGTACAGACTGCAGTTTGCTTACCGGATCGGTTTCAGGAATCAGCAGTAAATTCCACCAGGTATCTTTCTTTCCGGTGCTTAGCAAAAAATCTTCAGTCTTTTGTTTCTGAAGCTGAAATGTCCGGGCAATAAGACCTGAAATCTCGTTGGTCTGTCCGCCGAACAGTTGGCTTTCCTCAATCGTTTTACCCAACAGTTCTGATGGTTTTCGCCCTATTTTAGAATTGAAATTCTTCGAAACATACATTACCTGCAGATCCGGACTAATCCTGATCACCACCTCTTTTAGCTTTTCAGGCAGAGCCTGGTCGTTTTGTTTGTCCGCCTGAGTCGTCTCTTCAAAACTAACAAGCGTGAATCCCGAACTTAGCGGGGTAATCGCAACGGTGACAATGCTTTTTTTTCGTTCAAAAAACAAATGCCTGATTTTCTGATCCTTTATTGCCTGAAGTACTTCGTTCTCAAAGAATGACCGGATGTTTTTCTTCAGGTTTTTGATGATATGGAGCAAATCAGCATTTGTATCTAAATTCTCTTGCCGGAGGATGTGGCTTAATTCCCCTGAAAACTCTTCAACCTGAAGAGTTTCATTAACTTTTATATACCCTGAAAAGTATTCAGTCCTGTTGTTAGAAAGAAACATAGTCGCAATTTATTTAGGTATACCTTAAAATTACGGAATAAAAGTGTGCAAACAATTGTCTCTGGTTTTTTTCTGTTCCGGCCGAAAACCCGGCCGGGATTGCCTGTCAGTTGTTTGGGTTTCCGACAACAATTCAGTAACCCAATATAATACGAAATTTTGAATTATGCGTAATACAAGAAGCGTTTAATTTTCTGAGTCGGTGTTTTTTCGAACGGATCTGCCTGCCAGACAACGCGTTGAATCTGGGAGAATTTATTTAACTCATCATTCACCTTATCCTGAATTTCTTTCAGAACCTCGTCGGCTTTGTCTTGCAGGTAGGTTACGGTTTCAGCCTTCAGATCGTTATATCTCTTTTCAAGTTCTTCCATGTTCAAATGAACAAGAGCCACCAATCTCCCCTTTTGCTGAACAACCAATGATTCAAGCACATATTCCATCCTGTTGATTACAGATTCTATTTCTTCCGGATAAATATTCTCGCCACTGGCTCCAACAATCATATTTTTCATCCTTCCTTTAATGAAAAGGTTTCCGTCTTTATCGAAATAGCCCAGATCTCCGGTCTTCAGCCATCCGTCTTCGGTAAACGTGTCTTTGGTAATCTGTGGTTCTTTGTAATACCCAAGCATTACGTTCTCGCCTTTGGCCTGAATTTCTCCCTGCCCGGTATGTATACTGGGATTCGCAATCCGGAGCTGAACTCCCGGCATGGGTGTTCCGGTTGACAAATAACGGGTTTTTCCGACTCCGGCACCTGCCAGTAAGGGCGATGATTCAGTCATCCCGTAACCAATAGCCAACGGGAATCCGCTTTCCATCAGGAAACGTTCAGCCTGATCATCAAGTTTTGCTCCGCCGACACCAAAAAATTTCAATTCACCTCCAAAGGTTTCCATGAGTTTTTTCCCGGCAACCTTGTGTATCATCTTCCGGAATACCGGGATTTTATACAATGTCCGGGAGATAAATTTCCCGTTGATCTCTGGTAATATCTTCGATTTATATATCTTTTCGATAATTAAAGGAACGATCAGCATCACCGTTGGCCTGACCTGTTGCAGGGCAGGCAGCAGCACCGATGCTACCGGAGGTTTGTGCAGGTAGTAAACTGTTGCACCGCACTTTATGGCGAGAAGAAACCCAATGGTATTCTCGAATGTGTGCGATAAGGGTAAAACAGAAAGAAACCGGTCGCCGGGAACAACATTGTGAATCAACCGGCACTGCCCGGCAGTCCAGACAATATTCTTATGAGTCAGCATAACCCCCTTCGACTTTCCGGTTGTCCCCGAGGTGTAAATAATCGATGCCAGGTCACTTTCTTCAACGTCAGGATATACAAAGAGCTGGTCGTCCATTTGGGCAGCCGGAGGCACTGTGGTGTCGGTAACAACCTGAAATTCCTCGATATAAATAACAGCCAGTCCCGAAGTCCGGTCCAACTTAGAACGTAACGTTTCTGACACAAAAATGACAGAAACATCAGCATGCTGAATGATGTTTTTTATTTCATTCGGATGAAAATCGGGAAGTATAGGCACAGCAACAGCTCCCAACGTACAGGTGGCAAAAAAAGCGACTCCCCATTGCGGCATATTCTGACTGAGCAAGGCAACTTTGTCACCTTTTTGGACTCCAAGGCATTGCAACTGAAGTGCCGCTTTTTTCACTTCTTTTTCAAGCTGTTCATATGTCCGGTCTTCTTCGCCGGCAAAAACTAATGACTGACGATTTGCAAATTCCTTAAAACTGGCCTGCAGCATAGCAGGAATTGTTAATGCTTCTGAGCTCCCCATAATAGTATTAGTAACGGCATTCTGTTGCCTGCTTTATAAACAAACCAAGCCATCAAAAGTATATAAATGTTCTGTTCGCCCTTGAAAAATTAACAAGTATTAAGTTTTTTAACCTTTAAACACCGATATATTAGCGTTTTATTCGAATTACTGAATTGTTTCGTCCGACAGTTTTTACCTTTCTCACACCCTCCCTCAAGATCTTGCTTCAGGTATTTTTCAAAACCGTCTCTCGATGAATACCTTTTGCCTGAAACCCTTAATATTATTGGAAGAATATAAAATAAATTGCCTCAAAAACTCTGAAGGAGCCCTTAAATAATATAAATTTGAAAAGGAAATGAATAAGCAAAAAATTATACAGGAAACAGAACGCTTTATCGAATCTGAATTTCGGACGGAAGGAAGCGGCCACGATTGGTTTCATGTGGATCGGGTCAGAAAAATGGCCGTCAGAATCGGGATTCAGGAAGATTGTGATTTATTTGTGACCGAGATGGCTGCTCTGCTTCACGATCTGGACGACTGGAAACTAACGGGTTCTGACTCTCACGACACATCGAGAGCTGCAAAATGGCTCCATAACATGGCAGTTGAGGAACAGACAGCCTTACAAATTCTTCAGGCCATTGAAGATGTATCGTTTAAAGGTGCCGGAATCGAAACTCCTGCCAGATCGGCTGAAGCGGCTGCAGTTCAGGACGCTGACCGTCTGGATGCCATTGGTGCCATTGGAATTGCCCGAACATTTGCCTACGGAGGCTACAAGAAGCGGTTAATATTTGACCCTTCGGTTGAACCGGTTATGCATAATAATTTTCAGGAATACAAAAACAACAATGCTCCCACGATCAATCATTTTTACGAGAAACTGCTGCTGCTCAAAGACCGGATGAACACCCCGACTGCACGGTTTATTGCAGAAGGAAGGCATCAGGTTATGGCTGATTTTTTATCTCAGTTTTATGAAGAGTGGGAGGCTATCAAATGAAACAACAAACTATAAATACTTCGGTTATGAAAATTGAACACATAGCAATTTGGACACATGACCTGGAGGGAATGCGTAATTTTTACACGCATTATTTCGGAGCCATGTCAGGATCATGTTATTACAATCATTCCAAGGAGTTTCGCTCGTATTTTCTTTCATTCGAAGGCGATTGCCGGCTCGAACTGATGGAAATGCCTACTGTGTCCAATAATAAAAATGATTACCGGAAACACGTAACTGGCATTACCCATTTCGCATTTAAGGTTGGTTCACGTGAACGGGTCGATCAGATTACAGACAGCCTGCGCGAAGATGGCTTTGAGATCATCAGCCCCGGAAGAATGACGGGCGACGGTTATTACGAAAGTGCCGTCTTTGATCCTGAAAAAAACCGGATCGAGATTGTTGCCTGATTATCTGGATGGTTTAATTCGGGCAGAGAACCTGTTGCCAGCTATTCTCCGCCCGAATTGCATGGCCAGTTAAACCTTAGAACGTACGGCAGTGATGCTCATCATGCCTTCGGGAGAATCGGCCTTCCCTGTTATTTTGCCTCCGGCAACTTTCCCCGTCACGGTCACTTTGTTGTATTCAATCTCAACATCAAACGAAAAATTTTCGTTCTGGACTTTTAGGTTCTGAACGTTGATTTCCGTTCCGTCCGCTAATTTTACCACAGCGGTGGTTTTTCCGTCTTTTTCGGCAAAAATCAGTTTACCGCTGCTGTACTCATACGGTGCCTCCGAAACTTTATATTCCCATGTTCCTTTTAGCAAACTGTTTTCTGCTGCCAGTACATTGGCCGCCCCAAATGAAGTGCAAACTAAAACCAATACTAGAATCATTAATTTTTTCATTGCTTTACTTTTTTGTGTTTAGTAACGTTTAAATACATTAACAATCAACATTTTCCGTGACCAAAAACGATCACGAACACAAAATTACAGATGGAAATGAAACGAAAAAAAATATGGGACGAAAGGACTTTCCTGTGGGGTGAATGGAACCAGAAGCTACGGCATTTGTTTTCCGGAATCAAAACCAGGACCCTTCTGAATGCAAAAAGAACAAGAATAATATTCTTTATGCCCGGAAAATTGGGGATTCAAACGATTCAACAGTTTGCAGCAAAGCCAGCCAAAAGTTTCAAACGTTATGAATACAGGGCTTAATCTCCGGATAGAATTTCCGGGACACCGGAACAAAATTATCGATGCCCGAAAGTTTAATCCGGCATCTGTTCTTTTCGTAGTCAACAAACTCTATCTGATGCAGGTTTACCATAAACGACCGATGACAACGCTTAAGCGGCGTATGCAGAAAAAGCCCTTCAATATTCTTCATCGAGTTCCGCAGGATTTGTTTTGCCGGTTTATTACCTTTCAGATAAAACACAAGCACATAGTTATCAGCGGACTCGACATAAAGAAGCTGTTCTGGAGCGATCGAAAATCGGACGATGCCTTTTTCATCGGGAAAATTCATCAGGTCGGGTTCGAATACCGGCTGATCGGCTTTTATCTTTAGCTGGCTG
>JAEUSS010000424.1 GCA_016788685.1 Prolixibacteraceae bacterium
GGACAATACTACGGCGAATCGGCCCGAAAAGTCACTTCGCTGATCATACCCGTTGCCTGACTCGGCATTGTAGCGGCACAAATTATTGCCGGAGCCCAGATTCTGGTCAGTTTTTTCAGTCTCACCTATACTTCCGGAGTATTCCTCACCGGATTCATTTTTATCGTTTATACCTACATTGGCGGCCAGGTTTCAATCATGAAAACCGATTTGTTTCAGGCATTTTTTATTCTGGGGGGCGTTGTTCTCACCGCGTTCATGATTCCGGCCGGACAACTGACAGTCCTTCCCGATTTCGCCACACAGTTTCCTTTTAACGACTATTTTTCGCCTTTCGATTTATTCATTCTGATACTGACGTTTTCGAGCACTTTTGTGGTAGGTCCCGACATTTATTCCCGCGTTTTCTGTGCAAAAGATTCAAAAACAGCCTTCCGGAGTGTGCTGCTTGTTGCTCTGATTCTGATTCCGTTTGCCTTTGTACTTTCGTATGTCGGAACGTATGCCGCTACTTTTCATTCGGGCACAGAAAACAGCTCGGCACTGGTTAACCTTGCTAACATTTATTTGCCGGCATGGGCGTCTGGAATCCTGGTGGCAGCACTGATTTCCGCAGTCCTTTCAACGGCAGCCACTACCTTGCTGACCACCGCCATGATCCTGAGCGAGTTATTTCATAAAGACATCAACAACCTGAAGTCGTTCAAACAGACCAAACTGCTGATTATCGTCATCGGGGCATTGAGCATACTCATCTCGCTCAAAATCACATCTATCGTCACCTCGCTGTTGCTGGCGTTGTCGTTCTATTCCGGAGCATTTATCATCCCGATGATTGCAGCACTTTTCAATCTTCCGTACAACAAACGGTTTAGCATTGCCGCCATGCTTTCAGGAGGAATACTGGCTTTATCCGGCAAACTGCTGATGACCTTCAATCATTCTGAAACCGGACAATTGATATTGGTTTCCGGATTCCTGGTGAATGTATTGTTGCTTTTTTTACCTTTCGGAAAAGAAAATGCCAGGACTTAAGCGTAATATTGAACCTGAAACTAAAATAACCAACCATGAATGTTGCCATACTTGGCTGTGCAAAAATTGCACACCTGCATGCCAAAGCAATTTTACAGATTCACGGGCTAAACTTTAAGGCCGTCTGGAGCCGGACTCCCGAATCCGCTCAGAAATTTGCCGGCGAATACGGTGTAAAATCTTATTCTTCTATTCCGGAAATGATTACCACCGAGAATATTCAGATCGCGATTATTTGTACCGCACATCCGTACCATGCCAATCCGGCCATTCAGGCGATGGAAGCAGGAGCGCATGTGCTGATCGAAAAACCGCTGGCATCCACCTTACAGGATTGTGACCTGATTATTGAAGCAGCCCGCCGGACCGGACGAAAAACCGGAGTGGTCAGCCAACGGCGCTGGTACCAGCCAATTCAGCGCATGAAGAAGGCCATTGACGAAGGAAGAATCGGCACTCCAATGCTGGGAACTGTTCAAATGCTGGGCTGGCGCGACCGCTCTTATTTCGAAGGCGATGCCTGGCGCGGATCATGGAAACAGGAAGGCGGCGGTGTTCTGGTTAATCAGTCACCCCATCAGCTCGATTTGCTGCAATGGATGATGGGTGATATCGACGAAGTTTTTGGCTACTGGAGCAACATCAATCACCCGTACATCGAGGTAGAAGATACGGCAGTTGCTTTAATCCGATTTAAAAACGGAGGACTGGGAAACATTCTGGTCAGTAACTCGCAAAAGCCTGGCATTTTCGGCAAAGTTCACATTCACGGAAGCAACGGCGCCAGTGTTGGTTCTCAGCCTGAAGGCGGAGCAATGTTTCTCCCCGGAAAATCAACGATTGCCGGACCACCGGTACTCGATCTGTGGACTGTTCCGGGAGAAGAACGACTGATTGAAGAATGGAATCAGGCCGATGCCGATGAGTTCAACTCGGTTGACTCAATGACCTGGTACTTTAAACAACAACTGGAAGATTTTAAAGAGGCCGTTCTGAATGACCGCCAACCACTGGTAACTGCCGAAGAGGGCCGAAAAGTGGTGGAATTGTTTACCGCCATTTACCGCTCACAGCGAGACGGAAAACCTGTTAAATTCCCTTTGCAACCTGAATACAACAGGGATGATATGGATGGAAGGCTACTCTAGATAGTATTTATTCACAGCTTAAACGAAAAAGGATCCCATCTTTTATGAAAATCGGTTCCTTTTATGCTATTGGTCAAACTTCAGCTTAAAAACAACCACTTCGGGCCGGTTGCCGGTACGGACAGACGGTCCCCAGGTTCCGTAACCTGAAGAAACATAAAAATTGGTATCTCCTTTTTTCAACAATCCCCAGCTCAGTTCAAACATAGCCTCGGTGATGTAATTTAACGGCCAAAGCTGTCCGTTGTGGGTATGCCCCGAAAGGTGCAAATCGACCTTTGCATCAGCCGCTTCCTGCAGATTAAACGGCTGGTGATTCATCACAATAACGGGTTTCTCCGGATCGGCTCCTGAAAGTAAGCTGGCAAGCGGCTGTGGTGCCTGATGTCCTCTTCCGGAGGAATGATCGTTCCGGCCGACCAACTGAACACCATTGGGCAACGTAACAATCTCATCAAGTAAAACACGGATATGGATACTTTCCAGGTAGGGCAACGTTTTTTCAATACCGCCAATGTATTCGTGGTTCCCGGTAATGGCATACACGCCAAACGGTGTCCTGATTTCCTGAATGTGCCGACCCAGATTTTTCCGGAGAACGGGCGCAATTTCACCATCGACCAGATCGCCGCAAAGCAAGACCAGATCAGGCTTTTGCTCGCTGATGATATCCAGCAGACGTTTTTCGCGCCGTTCACCAATCAGTGCGCCCAGATGAATATCCGAAGCCATCAGTATTTTCATTTCAGAAGCGCCTGTCACCTTTTTATAAATGGTTAGCGGAATTTCCTTCACATTGATCCACAACGCGTTTACATGTCCGGCGATGACAATAACGGAAACCGCTGAAACAACAATAATTCCTGTCCTGAATTTCAGAATAGGAGAAAACATCGGCAGAAAATGAAAG
>JAEUSS010000436.1 GCA_016788685.1 Prolixibacteraceae bacterium
GTC
This sequence comes from Prolixibacteraceae bacterium, assembly GCA_016788685.1. Classification (GTDB taxonomy): domain Bacteria; phylum Bacteroidota; class Bacteroidia; order Bacteroidales; family Prolixibacteraceae; genus Aquipluma. The sequence goes on from JAEUSS010000436.1 coordinate 4, forward strand.
GCAACGTGATATCTACGAAAGCAAGCAGGTGCGGATGATTATCGAAACGCTGAATGGAGCCGCTGTTGGCGCTATTGACTTGTTTGACTTCGATCCGTTTCACCTGCGGGCTGGTGTGGGGATTCTAATCCACGACTCCAAAGACCGCAATCAGGGCTATGCTACCGATGCACTTCATTTGCTTTGCCGCTATTCCGCCAACATTCTTCATTTACACCAGTTGTATGCCAACATTGCCGAAGATAATCCGGGCAGCATCCGGCTTTTCGAAAGTGCGGGATTCGAATGCTGTGCCACAAAAAAGGACTGGCGCCGTACCTTGGACGGATGGAAAAACGAACTGATGTTCCAGAAGATCCTTTAAGCCGCGGAAGAGCGCGTTATCTCAACTTTTTGTCACTTGCAATCCGGTGTTTGAAACACTGAAATCGACGAACCTGGCCCGGTTGTTTACCAGGTTTAATGTCAGTTCCTGCCTGATTATACCTGCTGCTTTTTCGTCTTTTGCCAGGATAAGCATAAAACCGCCGCCTCCGGCTCCCAGCAGTTTGTGTCCGGCCGACCAGGGTGCAATTTTGTTGATTAATTTCTGTATTTCAGGGGTATTCGTGCCAGCATCAAGTTTCTGGTTCAGGTGCCAGCTCCGGAGTATGTTTTCGCCTAATCCGTCGAAATCTTTTGCCGAAAGATTTTCACAAGTGTGGTCGGCATGGTGTTTTAATTCTTCGAGCAATGCCAGGTGCGACGACGAATTCAGGAACATTCCCCTGACAATATCGGCCAGTATGTTTTTGGCTACGCGGGTAATGCCGGTGTAGTACAGCAGTATCCGGTTTTTATGCAGCGGATCGCAAAATAACGACTCCGGAAGCCATTTGATAACCGGATTCTGCAGTTTGCCCGGACTGGTTTCCAGTAGTTTGATGCCTTCCAGAATTCCGCCGAACTGATCTTGCCAGCCTCCCCCGGTGGTTAAGAGCTGTTCGAGGGCCAAAGTGCGTCTGCCTGTTTCTGATTTGTCCCAGCCGAGTCCGCAAACTTCTGATATGGTTCCGAGTACGGTCGCTGCAAGTATTGAGCTGGTTCCCAATCCCGAACCTTTGGGTACAGCTGACAGAATCGAGATTTCGAGTCCGCCGCCGGCATCGGTCAGTTGTTTGTGCAGTGAGCTGAACTTCCTGTACGAAAATTCAGGAATGAACCCCGCCAGTGCCAGTGCCGCCTTGGGAATAGCAAACGGCGACCCTACGTTGTGAAATGCCCGCAGCTCTTCATAGGTTGTAATAGTTTCCTGTGCTCCCAGATCGATGGAACGCAGAATAAATTCAGGTTTTTCGGATGCTTTGATGTAGCAGTGAAGGGGTGGCTGATTGTTCAGTTCAATAGCCAGGTTAACGACTTTCCCTCCGTACAGAAAACAATATGGGGGAGTGTCAGTCCATCCTCCAGCCAGGTCGAGTCTCACCGGGCTGCGGCCCCATGCAATCTGATCGGGCAGAAGATGGATCGATGGCTCGGCCAAATGATGGTGGAAATGCTCCAGCACCGAATCGCGCAGGTAGTCGAATGCCATTTTTTCTTCCTGAATCCACTCTTGCCCTTTTTTTCGCTGAACCGTAGCACGGAACATATGCGAGTGCAACGGCAGCCAGTTTCTGTTTCCTTCGATAACCTCCGGAAGTTCCAGGTTTTGCTGTATGTATTCGTTGGCCAGTTTCTCCAGGTCGAGCTGGTAGAAAACAGAATTGGAATAATTACGGGCGATGGCAGGCAGGGCTTTTGTCCGGTTGCGGGTGCTTTGTTCTTCGATTTGCGGAATGTTGCACATCACGCTGGTTTCGTCTGAACTTACTCTTCGGGTATTCAGCCAAAGTGCGGTAAACGCCGGATTAGCTTCCGGTTGAGGGTCGATCAGCCATTGAACAAATGCATCGCTGATCTGGGCTTTGTTCATTAGCGGGAAAAGCGGCAGAAACTGGATGTCAGTATCTTCGTTGATCTGGCTGAACGCATGGGTCAGGTTGCGCCGTTTCAACCATTCTTTCAGAGGCATTTCCATGAAAAGAGTTGTTTCGTGGTCCCGGCTTCCTCTGAACGAGTCGGTAAATCCGTAATTACGGATGATCACTTCCCGGTCAGTCACCGGAATCAGGTCCAGGCAAGTTCCTTTATGCAGTTTCAGGTTCCATTCATTTTCAGGAATGTTGGTGAGTGCATGGTTGCACTGCAATTCCCATCGGGAAGAAACGAAAGAGTTTTCAATCCATATCTGCGTGTGCCCCGAAGTCAGTTGTGCCTGAACTTCTGAGTTTAAAATAAAAATCGACGGATGAGGTTTGATTTGCCGGTGCCATATCTCCCGCTGATCGGTTATCCGGTTCTGGATAGAAAGGTTGGAAGTGATAAGTTCCGATGTATTTCCCAGATGGTAGAATTCGCCTCCATCAAGGTTTATCAGAGCTATTTTCAGCTGATTGATTTCGTCGTCGGCATGAACAGGCGAGTTCCCCATCGCGATACCAAACTCACTGTACAAATCGTAATAATCCGGAATTTGATTCTTATACGTTTGTCCGTTCCAGCCCGAACGGTCCATCAAAACTTTTACCGCTTTCGGGCTGAGCAGCCAGATCCCGATGTCCATCAGGAAATAATACTGGTGAATGAGTTCCTTGATGGTCTGGATGGAGGGTTTTTGCAGCATAAATTCCAGGTTCTCGGGCGACTCGTGTCTGGCGAAGAATACACCGTGGTTGGTTGCTTTTTCCGGTTCGAGCCACAGCCCGAAGCACACTACGTCGGCATCAGGAATCTCCGGAATATTTTTGCCTGAAAAAATCAGCGTGTCGCCGCTGGCTACCATTGTATTGAGGTTTCGGGGAGCCCGGTCCAGAATCTGATCGAACAGCGGTGTTTGCAGGTGTATCAGCCGTTGATTGAGCTGTTGTCCGCGCGACCAGCGAAATACGGGCATCGGGAGCAGGCTTTTCCCGAGCGGGGCATAGGCCGGAAGGCGGCGGCTTTGTCCCCCGGCGTGAATAATAACCCGTTTCCCGTTTTGCAGCCATTCGTCAAAATCGGTTCCCTTTTCCTGAAGGAAAGCTTCGGTCAGAAGATGCGCCGTTCCGCCCCCGGAGCCTACTCTTTTGCCTTCAGGATCAGAAGTGACAAACCAATTTTCGGGTGAAAGACCGGATATCTGGTGAAAATGCGGTATGGTGTTGTGGGGAACTGAGATGAGGTGCTTCATGGTTAACGCTGATTGATGGCAAAATTTTACAAATTATTGCAACGTGCTTACTCTGGTTTTTGTGGCATCAGAAAACAGAGTCCCAAAATTAATTAATATTCCGGATCATTTTCCTGAACTTTCCGGCGAATTAAACGATTGTCTGACATCGCTCTGATTGAACCAAATCAATAAAGACTTCAGGATGCGCGGTGTAGTTAAATCCGGCAAATTGTAGTTTTCAATAGTTCAAAAAAAAGCCTTAAAAACTCAGGGTAAGGTTCTGAGTTTTTAAGGCTTATGCAATTGACTGCCGGTACTGTTTTTACTCCCGGGCTAAGTACCATTGGTATAACTTCTCAACTCCATGCCCGATTTCGATCTGGTGATGCCAGCCCAATGCGTGAAGTTTTGAGGGGTCGGTTAATTTCCGCATCGTGCCATCGGGTTTGGACGTGTTGAATACCAGCTCACCGCCGAATCCTACTTTTTCTTTGATCAACTGCGCCAGCTCACGGATGGAGATTTCTTTTCCGGTTCCGATGTTGATGTGGGTGTTGCGGATTTCACGGAGTTCTGATTCCGGCGAATTAACGCTGATGGCATCTTTAAAGTCTACTTTCTCCATCAGGTATACACAGGCATCAGCCATTTCTTCGCTCCAGAGGAATTCGCGCATCGGGGCGCCTGTTCCCCAGATCTCAACAGAAGCTGTTTTCTCCGGATTGACACGTATCCCGTATTTTTCGAGAATGGTCCGGATTTCGTTTTCCGGATTATTTTCATTAACGCCTTCAATCGGTCTTTTGCTCAAATCTTCGCGGATGGCTGTCCAGTTATTTCCTTCCAGACATTTACCCAGGTGCATTTTCCGGAGCATAGCCGGAAGTACGTGAGATTTTTCCAGGTCAAAATTGTCGTTCGGGCCGTAAAGGTTAGTGGGCATCACCGAAATGAAATTGGTGCCGTATTGCAGGTTGTAGCTCTCGCAAAGCTTGATGCCGGCAATTTTGGCGATGGCATACGGTTCGTTGGTGTATTCCAGCGGCGCGGTCAGCAGGCAGTCTTCTGGCATGGGTTGCGGCGCTTCGCGCGGATAGATGCAGGTGCTTCCCAGAAAAAGGAGTTTTTTTACCTGATTGAGGTAAGCGGCGTGGATCACGTTGTTCTGAATCATCAGATTTTCGTAAATGAACTGCCCGCGATACGTATTGTTGGCCACAATACCTCCAACCTTAGCTGCCGCCAGAATCACATATTCAGGTTTTTCTTCTTCGAAGAACGTGTTGACTGCATGGGTATCCATCAGGTTTAATTCCTGAATGGTCCTGCCGATCAGGTTGGTATACCCTTTCGATTGAAGGTTTTTCCATAAGGCCGAACCCACCAGCCCGAGATGCCCGGCGACATATATTTTAGCGTGTTTATCCATAGTTTTTCTGATTGTACAGCTTCCTGAAAAAAATGTACGGGGTTAATATTTACTCAAAATAGTTTAATGTCCGGTATCCGCCTTCGCGCAGCCAGGCATCCTTTTTCATGAGTTTGATGTCGGATTGCATCATGTCGGTTACCAGTCCCTGTAAATCGTATTCAGGTTCCCAGCCGAGTATCGATTTGGATTTGGTCGGATCGCCGATCAGCAAATCAACCTCTGTTGGCCTGAAATAGGCAGGATCAACAGATATGATTCCGTTGGATAAGTTTCCTTCGACCAGGTCAGGAACCATACGGGCTTTCAGGCCTGCCAGGTAATGAGCTCCGACTCTTTCGGAGAACAATTTGTCGTCAACGCTGACTAAATATCCTTTTTCGTCAACACCTTCGCCTTTGAATGTTATTTCCAGTCCGATTTCCGAACAGGCCATCTTCACAAAGTCGCGGATGCTTGTGGTAATTCCTGTTGCAATTACGTAATCGCTTGGGGCTTCTTGCTGAAGGATAAGGTACATGGCCTTTACGTAGTCTTTGGCATGACCCCAGTCACGTTTTGATGACAAGTTACCCAAGAATAACTGATCCTGCATACCCAAAGCAATTCGGCTGATGGCACGGGTGATTTTACGGGTAACAAAAGTTTCCCCGCGGATGGGCGACTCATGGTTGAATAAAATGCCGTTGCTGGCATGCATTTTATATGCTTCCCGGTAGTTTACCGTTATCCAGTAGGCGTACATTTTTGCCACAGCATAAGGAGATCGCGGATAGAACGGCGTTTTTTCAGTCTGAGGAACTTCCTGAACCATTCCGTATAATTCGGAAGTTGAAGCCTGATAGATGCGGGTCTTTTGGGTCAGGCCGAGTAGCCGGACAGCTTCCAGAAGCCGCAGTGTTCCCAGTCCGTCGGCATTGGCGGTATATTCCGGGGTTTCAAAACTAACCGCGACGTGGCTCATGGCAGCCAGGTTGTATATTTCGTCGGGTTGGGTCTCCTGGATGATGCGTGTCAGGTTCATGCTGTCGGTCAGATCGCCGTAATGCAGCTGGAAATGCCGGTTTTCGACATGCGGATCTTCGTAAATGTGGTCGATGCGCTCGGTATTGAACATTGATGCACGACGTTTGATGCCGTGAACCTTATACCCTTTTTTTAGCAGGTATTCGCTCAGATAAGCACCGTCCTGACCGGTTACCCCAGTGATTAACGCTGTTTTTTGTGTCATATGAATTAGTTTAATGTTTGAAATTTAACATCTAAAGTTAAAAAGTTGTTCCCGATAAATTGCAAAGTCGTTCTTTTTCTATGCTAAATAATGTTCTTCTGAAACATTTTTTTTGTAAAAAAGAACAATTCCCCGGAAGGGGACGCTGTTGTTTTAAGTATTTCGATTCTAATTGTTTGAGCTGTATTTTTATCTCCCGGGTTCTGCCGCTTATTCGCTTCCTTCTTTTTGTGAGGTCTCAGACGGCCGGTTTGCTGAATAGTTTTTAAATGGCATGAATGTTAAATTTAGTTGTGCCTTTTTAGCGTTTGATTTTTTGGATTTGATGTATTCGTAAACCAGACTTGGCAGATTGGTGAAGAAGATGCCAAGCACAAAGAGCAGAGCAAACAGAATGTTGTTGTTCAGCGAACGAAAAGCATAAGCTGCGGCAATAAATATCAGGTTGATTCCAACGATAATTAGAGTGCTTTGCAGGTGAGAAAGGTTCAGTTTTAGCAGTTTATGGTGGATGTGGTTCATGTCGGGAGAAAAGGGCGACTTTTTCTTACGGAGCCGGTGGATAAATAACCAGATCATATCAAAAATCGGAACAGCGACAATTGCCAGGGAAAGGGCAGGAGAGAAACTGCTCATCCGGGCGGTGTGCGTGAGCGAAAATTCGTTGAATTTAATTGCTATTACAGCAATGAGTAAGCCGAGTAACAAGGATCCGGTATCGCCCATAAATATTTTGTTCTTTTTCCCGAATACGTTGTAAAAAAAGAAAGCGGATAAGCTCCCGACTACGGAAAAACAAAGAACGGCGTATTGAAACTGACCCATGATCAGGAACTGAATGCCGAATGACAGGGCCGCCAGCATGCTCAATGATGCGGCCAGACCGTCGATCCCGTCGATCAGGTTTAGCGCGTTAATGAGCGCAACAATAATAACCAGGCTTAATACAACGCTGGTGATGTAATTTATTTCGTGAACTCCCAAAATCCCGTGCAGATCAGTGAAACGTATATTTCCTGCAATGATCAGGATAAGTGCACTGAGAATTTGGGCAAGCAGCTTTTTGCGGGGCGAGATGATCAGGATATCATCTTTTATTCCGACAAAAAACAAGATGATCATTCCGACCAGAATATATCTCAAATCAGGGAAAATGAATCGGTGCAGTCCCAAAAGAGTCGCGATCGTAATGCCGATGAATAAAGCGATGCCTCCCAGATTCGGAATACCGGTCTTATTCACTTTACGTTCGTTGGGCATGTCGAACAGTTTTTTTTCTTTCGATAACCTTACGATTACCGGTACCGAGACGAGTACGAGAATCAATCCGATGAAGAATGTCAGGATGATTTGTATTGAGGGAGTCATAGAACTCAAGTGTTTGGTTATACGAAATTACTACTTCCGGATTAAAAAAATGACCGGGTCAAAGTTAATTTATTTCACCGGATGTTTGGTCGGCATTTAAGTTGTTGTTGTGGCGTCTGTTGTGTATCGTCCGGTTAAGTTAAGCAGCTGTTAAATCTTCAGTATGTGAACTTTGAATCATATTTCTGAATCAGCTAATTTCCGGAATAAACCCGGTTCTTTATACCGGAGCAGATAAGGCAACAGAGGCTGTCATAACGGTAAACGCTTTGTTCAGCGGTTAAAATCAGAGCCTTCATGCAAAAAAAAGATGGTTTCATTAAAAAACTGTTATCAGCAGCAGAAGTCCGGTAGGAATGACGGGTTTAAATTTTAAATTTGCCAGCTCTTGATAAAGAATAAATCATGCCCATGCATTTAGAGATTTTTTTAAGTCTTTCCATAGCCTTCACGATCGTTTATTTTATTATTCCCAGGATTATAAAAGTTTCTTTGGCTAAAAAGCTGTTTGACGTTCCGAATAACCGTTCGGCCGCCAAAAAGGTTGTTCCTACACTGGGTGGGATTGCCGTTCTGGCGGGTTTTTTCATTAGCCTGATTGTTGCGTCCGATTCGTATAATGTTAACGAACTCAAGTATATGCTGGTCGCAATATTTGTCATGTTTATTGTAGGTCTTAAAGACGATATTATCGGTTTATCGGCCAAAAAGAAATTTGTCGTTCAGCTCGCTGTTGCATTGTATCTCGTCTTGTTGGGAAACTACCGCATTACCGATCTGCATGGAATCTTCGGGATCAATGAAATTGGTATTGCGACCGGAAATCTCCTTTCGCTGCTGCTTATTGTCGGGGTTATCAATGCCTTAAACCTGATAGACGGAATCGACGGGCTGGCATCCGGAATTTGCATGCTGATCTCGGTGGTTTACGGGGTTTGGTTCCTGTATGCCGGTGATATTATTTATGCGCTGGTTTGCTTCAGCCTGGCGGGCAGTTTGCTGGCTTTCTTTTTATACAATGTTTTTGGCACCACCAACAAGATTTTCATGGGAGATACCGGTTCGCTCATTCTGGGAACGATTGTGGCTTTACTGACGATACGTTTTAATGAGTTTAATCCGGTATCCGGACTGGCTGTGCATGGCGCGCCGGCCATTGCTTTTGCGATTATCTCGGTTCCGGTTATCGATACGATCCGGGTATTCGCTATTCGTCTTTCGCAAAAGAAATCGCCCTTTGCTCCGGACATGAACCACATTCATCACCATCTGCTTCGGCTGACCAATAGTCATTTGGTGTCGAGCCTGATTCTGATTGCAGCAAACGGGTTGCTTATTTTACTTGCCTTTGTTTTATTCGAAAGTCTGGGCAATAATCTTTTGTTTGTGCTTTTGCTTATCCTTGGGTTTACGCTTGCCGGCATACCTTCGTTTCTGGTGAAATACCAGGGCAAAGGCATCGAAAAGGCTGAACGGCCTAAATCAATCTTTGCATTTTTCCTTTTTCATAAAAAATAGTTCCGGCCTGAAGTTTTTTTTACGGGGCATGGAGGTAACCGGTCAATCACAGGGATGACTTGGTTATTTCGCGTTAAAATGACGGTAAGAACGGGGCCTTCCGTTCAGTCAGAATCTCCCGAAGCCAGCATAGGAGATGCCCAGCATAAAGGACAGGTTGTTTCCGTAAACTGTTCCGTGATCTCCTGAAACCGCAAAGCTTAGTTTGGTGTTTTTCAGGAAGCCGGCAGGAGTCGAGGTCTCCAGTTGCCACGAAAATTGCTTCCTGCAATCCTCGTAGATGGGGCTGGTCACTCCGTAGTTCTTCGAATAGGCCAGCGTCAGCCGGTAATCGAAGCGTTGGATCATTCCTTTTCCGGAGAAATAATAAAGCCTGACCACATTGTTGTCGATTGCCACCGATCCGTTCTTGTTGTACCGGGGCGAGGTGAGCCAGGGATTCCCGATGGTCAGGCCTTTGTACGACCAGCCGTTCGGAGTCGTCCCGCTGCGGTAATAACCGTCAAGTCCGCCGTAAATAATACCATCCAGATCATGCCAGGGGCCGTTTTGATCGGTGGTACTCACATATTCCACGACCAGATGGTTCAGGAGCCTGAAGCCCGGAAGTTTTACGGAGGCTCCCC
>JAEUSS010000452.1 GCA_016788685.1 Prolixibacteraceae bacterium
AATCAGGTAGCCTATATTCCGGGGCGCATCGAGCGGCTGATGATCAACTTCACCGGTGAAACGGTGCGCAAAGGGCAACCTCTGGCGATCATTTATTCGCCGGAACTGGTTACCGCCCAGCAGGAATTGCTCGAAGCGGCAACCACCAAACTGGCACAGCCCGAAATCTACGAAGCCGCCAAAGAAAAACTCCGTCAGTGGAAACTGAGCGATCAGCAGATCTCCGCGATCGAGACTTCAGGCAAGGTGCAGCCCAATATGGAGGTCGCATCAACTTCCAGCGGAATTGTTACCGCCCGGCGTGTCAACAGCGGCGACTATGTGAGCCAGGGTACTGTGTTGTTCGAAGTTTCCGACCTTTCGCGCGTTTGGGTGCTGTTTGATGCCTACGAAAGCGATCTTCCGTTCCTGAAGACGGGCGATAAACTGGAGTTTAACATTCAGGCCTTACCCAATTCGTCTTACTCCGGAACGATCCGGTTTATTGATCCGATGATTGACCCGGTGAACCGCGTGGCCAAGGTTCGGGTTGAAATGAATAATCCCGGATTCAGGCTGAAACCAGAAATGTTTGCCACAGGCCTCGTGAAATCGAATCTTGCCCAATACAAAGACCAGCTGGTTATTCCACGCTCAGCCGTTTTGTGGACCGGGAAACGCTCTGTTGTTTACGTCAAACAACCGAATAGTGACGAGCCTGTTTTTAAAATGCGAGAAATAGAGCTGGGTCCCATGCTTGGCAACAGTTACGTAGTTGCCAACGGACTGGCTGACGGCGAAGAAATTGTCACACAGGGAGCGTTCAGTGTTGATGCCGCGGCTCAGCTGGAGGGCAAACCGAGTATGATGAATCCGGAAGGAAGTGCTGTTTCAACCGGGCACGATCATGGCGGGATGAGCTCATCGCAAGGTAGTATGACAAATCCGGAAACATCTTCAAGCGATATTCATCCGATGACTTCAAGTCATCGGATGAATGAACTGGCAGAAAAACAGTTTAAGGTTTCGGGCAATTGCGAAATGTGCAAGGACCGTATCGAAAAGGCTGCCAAATCGGTTTCGGGAGTAGCTATGGCCGAATGGGACAGTGAAAAACAACTTATTCACGTGCATTTTGATGAGGCTAAGACCAATACCGATGCTATTCAGAAAGCAATAGCCAAGGCCGGGCACGATACTGAAAAATTTAAAACGCCGGACGATGTCTATAATGCCCTTCCGGAGTGTTGCCTGTACCGTAAATAAAACTTGACAGAATCCGACTGACCTGATGAACAAATCCATCAGGTCAGTTTGTTATAGTAGGTATCCTGAAAGAAAAAGACCTTCAAAATCAACCAGCTGCGAAACACGCACGTTTAAATCATCAGCTCATTTTATTCATCCGATGACTCGAAGTCATCGGATGAATAAAATAGTAAGTCGATAAGTTTTTATTTATACCGAAGTCATCGGATAAATAAACTGGCAAGTCTGATCAATTTTTATTTATACCCTAAGCAGAATTTAACCATCTAAAAAACAAGGCAATGAAGTACTACATCAGCAAAAAAATAGATGCCACTTTTGAGCAGGCTATTGACCGGGTTAAGGAATCGCTGGAAAATGAAGGTTTTGGCGTGTTGTCGGAAATTAATATTCACGACAAGCTGAAGGAGAAACTGAATGTCGATTTTAAAAGATATACCATTCTGGGTGCATGCAATCCGGCCTATGCTTACAAAGCACTTCAGCATGAAGATAAAATCGGCACCATGCTTCCGTGTAACGTTATCGTGCAGGAATTGGGTAAAAACGAAGTTGAGGTGGCGGCCATTGATCCGGTTGCCTCGATGATGGCCATTGAAAACCCGAAACTCGCCAAACTGGCCGGTGAGATCAAAAAAAAACTTGAGCGGGTTATTGAGTCGCTGCATACGGGAGTCGAATCGTTCGGACTGGTCTGATTACAGGTTACGGCAACATTCAGTTCAGAAAAAGTAATAATTTAACCCCCGCTAAAACGAATTCATTAAAACACCTGATAAAATGGTAAGTTCAGAAGAACGATTATACAAAAAGGCTTATGCCCTAAGCCTTTTTACTATTTTTTATAACCTTGCCGAAGGGATACTGTCGATGTTTCTGGGCTACGAGGACGAGGCTCTGACCCTGCTTGGCTTCGGAGTCGACAGTTTTATCGAAGTCATGTCGGGCATCGGCATTGCCATCATGATTACGCGCATCAGGCAAAATCCTTCAAGCCCCAAAAGTGAGTTCGAGATCAAGGCGCTAAAAATTACAGGCACCGCATTTTACCTGCTGTCGGCCGGCTTGCTGGCAGGCATCGTTTTCAACGTGGTAAACGGGCATAAACCCGAAACTACGTTCTGGGGTGTGGTCATTTCGCTGGTGTCTATTGCGGTTATGGTCTGGCTGATGAATGCCAAAAAATCGACCGGCCAAAAGTTGCACTCCGACCCCATTGTTGCCGATGCCAATTGCACCAAAGTGTGCGTTTACATGTCGGTTGTGCTGCTGGTTTCGAGCCTGATTTATGAATTAACCGGGTTTCCTTATGCTGATGTTATCGGTGCTGCCGGTCTGGTTTATTTTTCGGTTTCCGAAGGGAAAGAGGCATTCGAAAAAGCGAAAGGTAAAAGCTGCAGTTGTTGCTGCGAACACGATCCGGAATAAATATCGGTAAAATCGCCGCCGGGTTTTGTCTCTGCAGAATACGGAAACAATCTTACACCGCACGGAAGCAATTTTACACCACACGGAAGCAATTTCCGACCCTCAAAGATTGCTTCCGTGTGGCGGAATAGATCAACGGAGTGGTGAAGTAAAACAGCCGTGTGGCGAACCCGATCAGCCATGCGACGAACTGAATCAGCCGTATGGCGAACCTGATTAACGATACGACGCAAAATTTCTGCCGACCGGCGGTTAATGTCGGCGTATTAATGAAACGGAGCTCCGGGAAACTGTTTTACAGCTCATCGGATGAGTTTAAGTTATCCGATGAGTAAAAATTTATACTTTTATCTGCAATGAGATACTTCATCAAAAATATGGTTTGCCCGCGGTGCATTATGGCGGTGCGGCAGATTTTTCAGGAACTGAACTACGCTCCTGTTGAGGTTACTTTGGGCGAAGTGGAAACCGCCCGGGCCGTTCCTGAAGAGGAACTCGATCAACTCCGGGAGACACTGGTTGGCTACGGTTTCGAACTGATTGACGATACCAAAAGCCGCATCATCGAAAAGATCAAGAACCTCGTTGTTCAGTCGGTTCACCACGATCATCAGGGGCTGAAGGTCAATTACTCAGAATACATTGCATCGCACCTGAACCGGGATTATGCCTACCTGAGCAGTCTTTTTTCGGAAGTGGAAGGTACAACGATCGAGAAATACATCATCCATCAAAAAATTGAGCGGGTGAAAGAACTGCTGGTTTACGACGAACTGACCCTGAGCGAAATTGCCGATCAGATGGGCTACAGCAACGTGGCGTATTTGTCGGGTCAGTTCAAGAAAGTGACCGGGCTTACCCCCAGCCATTTCAGGCAGGTGAAAGAAAACAAGCGGAAACCGCTGGACGCAGTATAAGCCTGAAAATCTTATAAACAAATCCAGGAATATCGTAACAACTCTGATGTTTTCAGGCCTTACCTTTGGTAAAAAATAATGAATATCTGTTTCAATGCCTAAATGAATCAAGGAGGGGCTTTGCCCCTGTGACCCCAATCCCTTTTTTGTCTTGACACAAAAAAGGAATCAAAAAAGGTCAAGGCTGTGTTCGCTTCGCACGAAAAATCAGCGTTCGGCGACTAAAATCTTTTAAACTCGCCTTCGGCTCAAACAGAAAAGATTTTTTAACATCGCCTTCACTTGTTTTTCGGCTCACCGAACAAGGCCGGTCGGGCTTCATTCATCTTTTGGCATTGAAACAGATATTCGTAAAAAAATAAAGACATGAAAACTTCAGTAAAAAAGAATTTCCCGGTTACGGGCCTGAGCTGCGCCTCCTGTGCCATCAGTGTCGAAAGTATGCTTAAGGCGCAGTCCGGTGTACTCGATGCTTCGGTTAACTATGCCAATTCTTCGGTCTGGGTTGAATATATGCCTGAAACAGCTTCGGTTGCCGATTTCAAAACAGCCATCCAGTCTATTGGTTACGATCTGCTCATCGAAGATGAAGGTCACGACCATCAGGAAGAGTTGCAGCAGATTCATTACAAAAAACTCAAGACCAATACGCTTTGGGCCTCGTTACTGGCCTTTCCGGTGGTGGTAATTGCCATGTTCCTGATGTATATGCCGTATGCCAACTGGATCATGCTGGTGCTGTCAACGCCGGTAATTGTCTGGTTTGGGCGTGGTTTTTTCGTCAACGCGTATAAACAGGCGCAACACGGCAAAGCCAATATGGATACCCTGGTAGCGTTAAGCACGGGTATCGCCTACCTGTTCAGTCTGTTCAGCACATTTTTTCCTGAATTCTGGCACAGCCGCGGGCAACATCCGCACGTGTATTTCGAAGCGGCTGCGGTAGTCATTGCCTTCATTCTTTTGGGTAAGGTGCTCGAAGAAAGGGCCAAGTCGAACACTTCGTCGGCCATTAAAAAGCTCATCGGCCTGCAGTCCAATACGGTTAACCTGATTCACGATAACGGTCAGGAGGAAGAAATACCGGTTTCGCAGGTAAAGGTTGGCTACCGGCTGCTGGTCAAGCCCGGCGACAAAATTCCGGTCGACGGCGAAATTGTTTCAGGCTCGTCGTTCATCGACGAAAGTACGATTACCGGCGAGTCACTTCCGGTTGAAAAAGAGCCGGGCGGAAAAGTATTTGCCGGAACCATCAACCAGAAAGGAAGTTTTGTTTTTGTCGCTCAGAAAGTGGGCGGCGAAACCATTCTGGCGCAAATTATTAAAATGGTTCAGGAAGCCCAGGGCAGCAAACCGCCTGTTCAGAAACTGGTGGATCAGATTGCCGGAATTTTCGTTCCGGTAGTGATGGTCATTGCCGTAATCAGCTTTGTGACCTGGATGATCCTGGGTGGCGACAACGCCGTGACGCAGGCGCTGCTGGCCATGGTTTCGGTACTGGTAATCGCCTGTCCGTGTGCGCTGGGACTTGCAACTCCGACAGCCATTATGGTTGGCATGGGCAAAGGTGCCGAAAACGGAATACTGATTAAAGATGCCGAAAGCCTGGAACTGTCGCATAAAGTTAATGCCGTGGTTTTGGATAAAACCGGAACGGTTACGGAAGGGAAACCAGCTGTTACGGATATGGCGTGGACTGTTTCAGGTGATGAAAAAGCAGCGCTGGAACAAATGCTTTATGCCATCGAATTGCAGTCGGAACATCCGTTGGCTGAAGCCGTCACCGCTTCGCTGAAAATCAGATCCGGTGAGCGGATAGTGCCGGATAAGTTTGAAAGCATTACCGGGAGAGGTGTTGCGGCTCATTACGGAAACCGGGTTTACCTGGTGGGCAATCAGAAATTCCTGACTGATTATCGGGTCAGTATTCCTGAAAGCAGTTTGGCCCGGATGAAGGCGTGGCAGCATGAAGCCAAGACGGTTATTTGTTTTGCCCGCGATACCGAATTGCTTGCGGTTATTGCGATTGCCGATCAAATTAAGGAGACTTCGGCGAAGGCCATCGCAGATCTTCAGAATCAGGGCATCGAAGTTTACATGCTCACCGGCGACAATGAGCAAACTGCCAAAGCGGTGGCGCGAAAAGTCGGGCTGAAGAATTTTAAAGCCGAGGTAATGCCTTCCGACAAAGCAGAGTTCATCCAACAATTGCAACGTCAGGGGAAAGTGGTGGCTATGGTTGGCGACGGCATCAACGATTCGCATGCGCTGGCTCAGGCTGACGTGAGCATCGCTATGGGCAAAGGTTCTGACATTGCCATGGATGTGGCCAAGATGACCATCATTTCTTCCGATCTTCAGCTTATTCCCAGAGCCATCCGCTTATCGAAACAAACCGTTCGTACCATTCACGAAAATTTGTTCTGGGCCTTTATCTACAACCTGATCGGAATTCCGATTGCTGCAGGGATTTTATTTCCAATCTGGGGGTTTATGCTCAACCCGATGATTGCCGGAGCGGCGATGGCGTTAAGCTCAGTTTCGGTAGTCAGCAACAGTTTACGGCTGAAATTTAAAAAACTCGATTAATAATCATTAAAAAACTTAATCATGGAAACACTGAAATTTAAAACCAATGTGAATTGCGGCGGTTGCGTAGCCAACGTAACTCCTCACCTGAATCAGGTAAAAGGTATTGAAAAATGGGAAGTCGACACTGCCAATCCGCAGAAAGTGCTGACTGTTGAAACTCCCGGCCTCGATCCGGAAGTAGTTATTGACACTCTGAAAACAGCTGGTTATAAGGCGGAGTTAATCTGATTGGTTCCGGCATTTCCGGGCAGAATGAAAAACCGAAGCAGTTCCGATGAATAAGGAATGGCTTCGGTTTTTTTATGGAATCACTAACAAAACCGCTGCTCTCTTGTTTTAATTTCAAAAATATACCTTACCAACATGTTGAGAGACTTACGCAACAACTATCAGAAATTTGAACTCACGGAAGATTCCATTAGTTCTGACCCTTTCAGGCAATTAAATGATTGGTTGAAAGCTGCCATTGAAGGAGAAAATCCTGAACCAACCGCCATGATGCTTTCTACTGTTGATCAGAAGGGATCTCCCGACTCGAGAGTTGTTCTTTTGAAAGAAATAAATTCGGAAGGACTGGTGTTTTTTACCAATTACAACAGTAAAAAAGGGCGGCAGATTGCTGCGCAGCAACAGGTGGCAGCTACCTTTTTCTGGCCGGAAATGGAAAGACAGGTCAGGGTTAAAGGGAAAGCGGAGAAAATCCCGGAAGCCTACTCAGTCGAGTATTTTAAATCGCGGCCGATTGATAGCCAGCTGGGTGCATGGGCTTCGCCGCAGAGCCGGATTATTGCCAGCCGGCAGGTTCTGGAAGAAAATTTTTCGCTTTATCAGCAGTATTTTCAGAGTCAGGAAATCGTAAAACCGCCGCATTGGGGTGGATTTCTGATCCGTCCGTATAATTTCGAATTCTGGCAGGGCCGCCTGAACCGGATGCACGACCGGTTTGAATTCTGTTTGTCAGGCAACGAATGGGTTATTCATCGGTTGGCGCCGTAAAAGCCGGCAACTAATCTGCACGAATCCCGGAAGGGGCATGCCGCAGCCTGTTCCAGACAGCGTCGATTGTCCACAAGGCGAACGAGGCTGTCAGGATCAGGTAGGCAATCGGAGGAATTGAAGTGAAAACTCCGATGCTGGCTTTCCAGAATACCGATATTTTCCCTGAATTCAGTTTTGTCAAAGCATCCGGAATGTTCGCCCAGACGCCCTGATTTTCCGTGGGAGCTGTTTCTCCTGACGAAACCATAACGTAAATCAGTAAAGCAGCAAAAGCGGTGCTCAGGATAATCCAGGTCTTACGGCTGATGACCGGCTGGTAATTCTCAAGTACCGAATGCTTTTTTACAGCGGCTTCAGCCTGAACACGACTCATCACTCGTTGAGTAAAGTCCGGTGAAGGAGCATCAGGAATAACGCCCTTCATTAGTTGTTCGAATTGTTTGTCCAGCTTGTTCATAGCTATGTATCTTTTAATGTATTGGTCTGTCTTCAATTTCATAACAGCGAGTAAATTTCTTCGTGCAGCATCTCGTGCAATAAGATGTGCATTCGTTTTCTCGCCCGGTGTATTTTAACTTTTATATTGCTGACCGTAAGTCCCGTAATTACACTTATCTCATCCATCGATTGATCCTCATAATAATAGAGAGTCAGCAGTACCTGGTCGTCTTCCGGAAGTTTTCCTAAGGCCAGTGTCAGGTATTTCTCCTGATCTTCCTTTTTTGTTTCGCTGAAGTAATTGAGCATTTTTTGTTCGTCCTGATCAGAAAGCCGTTGTTCTTCGAGCGACCTGAACTCAATTCTTCGTTTTCGCAATTCGGAGATGCACGCATTGTAGGTAATACTGTACAGCCAGGTTGAAAATTTCGATTTCCCTTCGTAGCTGTCAATCTTCTGATATGCTTTAATAAAAGTATCCTGCGCCAGCTCTTCTGCTTCTTCGGGCTTCTTCAGTAATTTCAATGCCAACGAATATACCATGTTCTGGTATTTCCCGACCAGATAAGAAAATGCCGCTGCATTTCCATTTCTGACAGCCTCAATGTAATATGAATCATCGGTTTTATGCATTCTGTACCAATAGACGTACATTTTTGACTTCGGTTACAGATTCTGCACACAATTTCCGGAGTGTTTTTTTTTATCGTCAGTTGTAACCGCATGGAAATACCTGCGTCATACCATCGGGTTTTGAAAATAATTAAACACTTAAATCACATATTATGGCAGAAGCAATTTTAATTCCGCTTGGTTTCTTTGCAGCAGTTTTTGCATCGCTGTATGTATTTCTGACAACCAGGAACAAAGAGCGTCTGGCTCTGATCGAAAAAGGAGCCAGTCCAGAGTTATTCAAATCCAAAGCTGATGCAAATTCGGGTTACCGGATTTTTAAACTGGGTTTATTTTTAGTTGGCATTGCGCTGGGTATTCTGGCCGGATATTTCCTTTCGGAAGGAGGCATGCAGGAAGAAGCTGCCTATTTTTCCATGATTTTTCTCTTTGGGGGCATCGGACTCATTGTTTCGTTCCTTCTTCAGAAAAAAATAGGGAATAATTAATTCCGGAAACATTTTTGATTTGCTGTCTTTCGGGTCCGACCTGCACTTATGCAGATATTGGTCTGAAAGACAGTTTTTTATTTTCCGGCAGGACCAGTTTCTTTATGTGCCGCGTGTAAAAAGGATTTAACGTCCTTTTCTTTTTTGTAATTTAGGGCAAATTTTAAGCAAAATGAACAAAGAAGATATCCGGATCAGACTTACCGAATTACGTTCGCTTCTTGATGAACACAATTATCGTTACTACATTCTCTCACAGCCGTTAATCAGTGACATCGAATTTGATATGCTGATGAAGGAGCTCGAAAAACTGGAAGCCGAAAACCCGGAATATTTCGATCCCAACTCCCCTACCCAACGCGTTGGCAGCGATTTGAACAAAGAATTTACCCAGGTCAGGCACCAGTATTCGATGCTTTCACTTTCCAATTCGTATTCCGAAGAAGAGTTGCGTGATTTTGACCAGAAAATCCGAAAAATTACCGACCAGTCGTTCGAGTATGTGTGTGAGTTGAAATATGACGGAACTTCCATCAGTCTGCGGTATAAGAACGGGGCGCTCGACAAGGCTATCACCCGTGGGGACGGCACTTTGGGCGACGATGTAACCGCCAATGTACGCACTATAAAAAGTATTCCGCTGCGTCTGAAAGGGACCGGCTATCCCGATGAATTTGAAATTCGCGGCGAGATTCTGCTGCCTTTTTCCGAATTCGACCGGATCAACCAGGAGCGTGAGGAGTTGGGCGAAGCTCCTTTTGCCAATCCGCGGAATGCTGCCTCAGGAACTTTAAAATCGCAAAAATCATCGGTTGTTGCCGAGCGAAAGCTGGATGCATATTTCTACTATTTGCTGGGCGAAAACCTTCCGTCTGACGGTCATCTGGAGAATCTTCAGGCAGCCAAATCATGGGGCTTCAAAATCTCCCCGGACACCGAAAAATGCTCCAATATTGATGAGGTGATTGCTTTTATCCGGAAATGGAACCGGAAACGATACGAATTACCCGTGGCAACAGACGGGATTGTGATTAAAGTAAACTCGCTGAGTTTGCAGCAATATCTTGGCACCACTGCCAAATCGCCACGCTGGGCCATTGCCTACAAATACCAGGCAGAGCAGGCCAGTACCACTCTGCTGTCGGTTTCGTATCAGGTTGGCCGAACCGGAGCGGTTACCCCGGTAGCCAACCTGGAGCCTGTTCTGTTGGCCGGAACCACAGTAAAACGCGCTTCGCTGCACAATGCCGATATTATCAGAGGCCTCGGTTTGCATGTTGGCGATACCGTTTTTGTGGAAAAAGGAGGTGAGATCATTCCGAAAATTGTGGGTGTCGATCCGGCTTCGAGGCATCCGATGACACAGCCGGTTGCTTTTATTAAGAATTGCCCGGAATGTGGTACTGCATTAATCCGCAAAGAGGGAGAAGCAGCCCACTATTGCCCGAATGAAGGTGGTTGTCCCCCTCAAATCAAAGGCAAAATAGAACATTTTATCAGCCGGAAAGCAATGAATATTGACGGACTTGGAGCCGAAACCATTGACTTGCTGTATAGTGAAGGACTGATCAGGAATATTGCCGACTTGTATGAATTGCAGAAAGAACAGATTAGCCGGCTTGAGCGGTTGGGTGACAAATCAGCCGACCGGATTTTGAAAAGTCTTGGCGAATCGTGCCAAATTCCGTTTGAAAAAGTACTATTCGCGCTCGGAATCCGTTTTGTTGGGGAAACGGTTGCCAAAATTTTGGCAAACCGTTTGATAAGCATCGAATGCATTGAGGCCGCCAGCGTAGAAGAGTTGACTGCCATTGACGAAATTGGTGCGCGGATTGCAGAAAGTGTTCAGGCCTATTTTGCAAATCCGGAAAATGTCCGTCTGGTTGAGCGCCTGAAGGAAAAAGGACTGCAGATGCAGCTCGACGAATCCAGTATGGCCAACCGTTCTGAAAAACTGAATGGCCTGAGTATCATTATTTCAGGAACCTTTGAGAAGAACTCGAGAGATGACCTGAAGAAGATGATTGAACAAAATGGCGGGAAAAATGTAAGT
>JAEUSS010000465.1 GCA_016788685.1 Prolixibacteraceae bacterium
TAACCTGACGGCTTCCTTCTCGGCACTGACAATTTGATCCAGTTCTATTCTTTCCGGATAAGGAGTACTGCCGGCAGCCTTCATGCTAAAGTAAGCAGAAACAGCCATATAACATACAAAGACAAAAAACACTTCATAATTTCTTTTCATGTTTCTTATTTTCAGGAAAGGAAAAACATATACAAAAAAACACACAACTATATAATAATTAAATCCAAACCAAATTATTGGTTCAGGTGAGTCAGTAAAAGAAAACAGACCTGCTCCAAAAGGAGCTGATCTGTTTTCAATAAAAGAACAATTACCAACCCGGATTCTGAATAAGAAGTCCCTGAGCCTTATTGAATTCGGTTAATGGTATTGGGAAGTGGTAATCTCTCGGGGCATAAAATTTAAATCCTGATTTAACAGAAATAACTTCAGAAGACAAACAAGTCTGTGTCTTGCTGTCATATTCAGTCCATTTCATACCGGTTGGTGTCACATCATGAAGTTTTTCTTTCTGCTTGCGACGAAGCAGGTCAATAAGCCGAATACTTCCTTCACTGACAAATTCGATCCGGCGCTCTTTGATAACAAAATCAATCATCTCTTCTTTTGACATATTGGCCGGAACGCCGTAACGCCCATTAGCCCCAGCAACAATGCCAGCTCTCTTTCTGATTTTGAAGAGCTGATCTTCGATCGTATTACGATTTGCATTGACATCAACTTCGGAAAGCACTTCTGCATACATCAGCATTAAATCAGCCAGGCGAAAAACCGGGAACCCGGCATCGTTTTGCCCACTACTTCCGTAATTAGTCTCTTTACAGAATTTCCTCAAAATATAGCCGGTATAAGTTGAATAACTATCTGTTCCCATTCCGTCAGTAGGCGCTTTGTAGTATAAATTTACCCGTCCTAACTTTTGCCCCGAAAATGAAGTTATCCATTGAGCGCCATCGTAAATAATTGTATAATAGAATCGGGGATCGCGGTTTGCATACGGTTTTTTCGGATCATATGTTGAATTTGGGGCATCAATTGCTTCTCCGGTCTTCATGGGGAAGGCATTCACCAGATCATGGTACGGATACTGATAAGCTTGTCCGCCCCTGCTCTTTGGCAGCAGATAGTTATCCGGGTACCCGCCGCCTTGTTTCAGTATCTTAAAGATACACTCGGCATTCTTTCTTGTTGTGGTCACCTGGTAAAAGCCGTTGCCTGCCCTGGTTGTATTGTCTTCGACCAACGAATATTGGCTTAATGCAAGCACCGCCTCAATTGCTGCTTTTGCTTTTATCCAACGTGCAGCATCGTACGATTCGTACCCTAACAACAAACGACTATCTCCGTCCCCGACATTACCTCCATTGGCCAGAGGGCTTGCCGCTAACCAAAGCATTTTTGCTTTAAGTGCCAAAGCTGCTCCTTTTTCCGGACGCCCGTATTCGCTCGCTTCATAAACTAAAGGTAAGGCATTTACGATAGCATCTACTTCTGAAACAACATAGTCAACTACTTCAGCAAAAGTGGCGCGCTTCTCTGTAGGCGAATCAGTTTCGGTATAAACCACATCCTTCAGCAAAGGGACTCCGCCATAAAAGCTTGCTAAATAATAGTAATAATATGCCCTGAGAAATCTGGCTTCGGCCTTCATCCTCTCTTTTCGGGCATTGGAAATAGGGCTCTTATCTACATTCAGGAGGAAACTTGTCGCCGCGTTAATAGCAATGTATGTCTCAGTCCACTTAGTATTAAATTCGGGATAAGCACTTGGTGTTGAAGACGTAGTAAAATTACTAAATGCCAACGCATTACTCATTCGGTTTGTTCCCTGCCACATCAGACAAGTGTTATCGGTTGCTCCATCCCATGCTGCATAATACGCTGTCCCCCCCTGTTCTGCAAAATAAGTCTTGATCAGTTTTGAATACACGTTGGTCAAATACTGCTCTGTACGGATACTATCTGAAAATACCCACTCACGATCGACCACTGTATCTTCTTTGGGATCAAGAAATCCCTCACTTGACTCTGTACAGGCCGAAAAACCAAGCAGCACCGCAACAGAAAAAGTGACTAACGATTTTATTGTTATTTTTCTCATGTGTTTAATTTTTCAAAGTTGATTCGACTTTTTTTTCGTATCACCTTATTTGATTAAAATGTAACCTGAAAACCAAAGTTAAATAAGCGTTGTTGCGGATAGCTTGAATAGGCAGCCCGATCTCCGGTAGCCGACTCCGGGTCAACCTGATACAGATTCAACCACGACCAGGTAACCAGGTTTTGACCATTGGCGAATACCCGAACTTTGCTCAATCCAACAGATTTACAAACTCTTTCAGGCAAATTATATCCGACTTCGATGTTCTTCAGCCGCAAATAATCGGTTGGACGTAACCAGAAAGTGGAAGACTGCCAGTTTGCACCACCCAACCTGGGGAATTCAGCATTTTTATTCATGGCCAGTAAAGTTGCCTCATCGGTTACAAAGTTGTTGTCCTTATCAAAGTAGGTCCATCGTTTAGTATGGATTTCGCTGGGGACACCATTGTCGGTTCCCATTTGCAGCACTGTATTTGCATCCATTACCCCTCCGGTAGCTCCCTGTAAAAGGACAGAGAAATCGAGATCTTTATAGCTTCCGCCGATGGTTATTCCATAGGTTACATCGGGATAGGCACTCCCTATATCTGTCTGATCGTAAGGATCAATCACCCCATCAGGTACTCCCTGCGGGCCACTGATGTCTTTATACCTTAGATCTCCCCGCTTCAGGTTTCTGTTGAGCATATCAACCGGACCGGAAGAAATATCATTGAACGACTGATAGTATCCGTCCCAAACGTACCCAACCTTCCTTCCGATGCTATGCCCGGTTTGCATAAGAGCAGGGTACATATTCAATGGTTCGTCACGGAATATCACCTTGTTTTTGGCATGAGAGAAAGTACCTTTCAGGTAGTATTTAAAATTATTCCCGATCTTACTTCGCCATGTGATCTCTCCGTCAAATCCTTTGTTCTCGTTTTTCCCCATATTGATAGGAGGCATTGCACTGGATGGAATTCCAACATATCCGGGCATTGAACCTCTACCCAAAAGAATATCATAGCGTTCGTTGACAAAATAATCGAATGTGATGGCAAGCCTATTGTTAAACAACTGAATATCAGTTCCGACGTTTAGCTTCTTCTCTTTTTCCCATGAAACATTATCGTTAGGCAACTGAGAAATTCCCATGGATTGGAATTTAACCGGAGTCTCGCCAAAATAATAGTCTGAGCTGGAACTTTGAATTGCATACTTTTCCACATAATAATTCGAGAATGAGCTGCTAAAATAATCAGAACCAACGATCCCGTAGGAACCTCTGATTTTCCAGTAGTCAACTGCCAGATAATGTTTCAGGAAACTTTTGGCGAATGATTCTTCTGTCACATTCCATCCCCAACCAAGTGCGGGAAACAGATCGTAGCGTTTTTTTGCTTTAAATTTATCCGATCCGTTATACGCGCCGCTCAATTCAATCAGATACTTGGTTTTATAGTCGTAACTGATACGGCCGTTAAACCCTTTGGCATTATCAGGAGTATCGGCTCCTGAACGACCGCTATCCCACGAGGCCAGTACCAATGTCGAAATATTGTGATTGCCAAATTTCCGGGCATAATTCAGATGAACCTGGGAATTCAGTTTAAGATAAGGAGCTGCAGACGAAGACTCAACAGAAAGCTTAGGAAGGATATAGGTATCCGGAGTGCAAGCTGCATAGGTACTGGTAGTTGCATCATACTGGTATTCCAGAAATGTATTTCGGGTTAAGCTCCGTTCAAATGACCAGTTATTTGTCACAGCCAGTAAGCCTTTCACTTTCAGTCCGGGCGTAATAAAATCGAGTTTTTGTTCCACTGCGGCATTTCCCGTAGCATTGTTTTTAAAGTCGCGGTTATACCCCCCCCACTTCAATAGAGCCACAGGGTTTGTTGATGCATTTCCTCCTCTTCCGCCAAAAGAACCATCTTCATTATAAACCGGATATAACCAGGAATTTAAGGTTCCGCTGCTGATGCGGGCAAAAAACGGCAAAGCGCCACCGGTGCGCCTCGGATCTGGTAAGTTTGGAGAATTCACCTCATCAATTACACCGTTTACTCCTAATTTCAAAAGAGTGGTTGGTGTTACATTAATATCGACATTCGAGCGAATGTTGTAACGCTTCAGGTAGTACTCGTTATTAAAATCTTCGGTGGCATAATTACGCATCATACCTCCCTGATACAAATACCCCATCGAAACGAAATACTTTACATTTTTTGTTCCTCCCTGAACATCCAGGGTTTGCTTGGTTTGCAATGCCGAATTCCGGAACATCTCTTTAAACCAGTCTACGTCAGGATATACATACGGCATGTCTTGAGTACGGTAATGTTCAAGCACATCAGGAGCAAGTAAACTATTCGAGTTTTCCGGTTTATATGCAGGGTCCAAGGTTCCGTCAGCAAGAATGCTCCCGTTCATCATCTGTTCACGAATCAGCATCAATGACTCATAAGAAGAAAGACTTCTCCGATGGTACGTAGGCTGTTGGATACCAAAATCGCTGCGAAAAGTAATTTTTGCAGCCCCTTCCTGTCCGCGACGGGTAGTAACCAAAATAACTCCGTTTGCTCCTTTAATACCGAAAATAGCAGTACTTCCGGCATCCTTCAGCAAGGATACTGATTCTACATCATTCGGATCCATTTGGGTAAGAGCGCTAAGCGTTGATTCAACATCGTCAATCAACACGAGAGGTGTCGAATTCGATTCAGAAGACAGCCCGCGAATCATCAGAGTTGCCGCATCATTGCCAGGCTGGCCGCTCCGTTGTAACTGGAAAAGCCCGGGCAACTTACCCACCAATGCATTCTGAATGCTTGACGACGGAGACTGACGGATCATTTTATTATCAATCTGGCTAATTGCAGCAACGGTCGAAACACGCGATTTGGATCCAAAGCCCATGTTTACCACCTGAACTTCGCCAAGCATCTGAGAATCTTCTTTCAGTTTGATCGCAATATTTTCTTTTACGGAACTGGCTACAAGCGTCAGTTCTTCAAATCCAAGAAATCTGATCAAAAGTTTTGAACTGGCAGACTTCACTTTCAATGTAAATTTTCCATTGACATCGGTACTTACACCGTTGCTCACGTTATCTTTTTCTACCACTGCTGCCCCGATTATCGGAAGACCTGTTTCATCGACCACAATCCCCTTCACAGGAAACTGAGCCCAAACAGCTGCCGGTAACAGTATAAACAGCACCAATAGTATCATTATTTTATTTTTCATAGTTGAACGTTTTTTGAAGTAATTAATAATTCCAACCCGGATTTTGAACTAATGAGCCATTGGCTACCATTTCGGCATACGGAATCGGATACCAGTACATTTTGGCCGCATCGAACACCTGATTACGGACAGTCACGGTATTGTACAGGAATGTTCCGTCCTCTTGCCTGGTAATAACAACCCCTTTTACCGGTTTATTCATAACCTCCTCTGCTAGTTTCCAGCGACGAATGT
Source organism: Prolixibacteraceae bacterium (assembly GCA_016788685.1). Taxonomy (GTDB): domain Bacteria; phylum Bacteroidota; class Bacteroidia; order Bacteroidales; family Prolixibacteraceae; genus Aquipluma. The sequence goes on from JAEUSS010000465.1 coordinate 5,560, forward strand.
CCCAGAAACGATGTTCTTCAAAAGCCAGCTCAATGCGGCGCTCATTACGAATAATTTCGCGCATTTCGCTTTGAGTAAAAGACACAGGCAATCCGTAGCGTTTATCAGCTCCGGCAGTAATACCCGCCCGTGTACGAATTTCGATCAGATACTTAATAATGTCGGGATGATCTTTATTAATTTCATTCAGGGCTTCAACGTAGTTCAATAAGATTTCGGCATAACGGATAATCGGGTTTATTCTTTTTTGAACGGCCAATGTGGTTGAAGTTTCATTATTGCCCATAAATTTTCGCAGGTAATATCCAGTCTGGGTTTGTTTTGTATGGCGATTAGATTTATCCAAGCCCCCCTCAAAGGTTTCCACGTCACGGTTCAGCCACTTGGACCCGTTATAGAAAACAGTATATTTTAAACGCGGATCACGATTGGCATATGGGTTCTGCGGATTATAAACCGGATCTTTATCAATAGATTTACCGTTAATGGTTAGAAATGCGTCAACCAGATTCTGACTGGGACTTGTATATCCCTGACATTTAACAGATAAATTGTAATATCCGCAAGGGCTGTTGTTTACTTCTACCGAGTTACTTCCAGATGAGGATGTAAGCACTTTTCCCATGATCACTTCATTATTCTTCGGGGTGATAAACATGGTCAGAAATCCGGGAGAAGCTGTATGTAAAGAATAAGTTCCCAGATCGATTACTGTCTTTGCCGCATCGGCTGCTGACTGCCACTTAGTTACATCATTTGACGAATTATACAGCGGGCTGGCCAGGTATAAATTCAGCCGCGAACGAAGTGCCAGTGCGACTCCTTTGTTCACCCGGTTATACATCGGATCAGAGTTTTTGGGTAAATTGGCTTCCGGAAGATATTTCATTGCCTCATCAATCTGTTCGTTGATGTATGCCACGCTCTGTTCGCGGGTACTTCGTGGCAGGTCGATTTTATCTTCCAACTGAAAGATTTTATCACCAACAATGGGAACTCCATCCCAACGCTTCAGTAACTCGAAGTAAAAATAAGCGCGCAGCAAAAGTGCCTCTCCCTTCATATAAGTGAGGTTTACCTGTGGCAACTTGGTGGTTGCCGGTTGGGCGTCCCATTTTGAAAGGAATAAATTGGCACGGCGAATACCAGTATAATATGCTGCCCAAGCCACAGATCCTTCAACAGTGTTGGAAGGAGACAAGCTCCCGTTCCTAAAGTCCTCGACCGTCCCGCCAGGATTAAAGACCGAAGGAATAGCGTCATCTGTTCCTGCATCCAGATAATCCACCCCTATTCGGTTATGCAGATCGGGCAACTGATCATAAATAGCGAAAAATGCTTGGATAAAATAGGCTGCAGTTGAATCTTTCGGGTTAAACACATAATCATCGGTAAGCCGGTCTAATGGCTCGTTTTCATACGAATCACACGAGGATATTCCCAAGGCTACCGCAATACTTAATCCCAGTAATATATATCTAATTTCTTTCATTGTCCTTATTTTTAAAAGTTAACCGACACGCCAGTGTTGATCGATTTGATATTTGGCACTACATTCCCAAAGTTTTCAAACAATTCCGGATCAACATTTTTAAGCGGACTAATTGTGAGCAGGTTGCAGCCATTAACAAAAAACTTCACGCTTGA
>JAEUSS010000501.1 GCA_016788685.1 Prolixibacteraceae bacterium
TGCCAGGTAATTACTCAATTCCTCAGCCATCCGTTTGGTAAGGGTGGTTACCAGCACCCGCTCATTGCGTTCAATCCTCAGATGAATCTCGTGCATCAGGTTGTCAATCTGGTTGATGCTCGGGCGAACATCAATAATGGGGTCAAGCAATCCGGTTGGCCGGATAACCTGTTCCACCACAATCCCCTCTGATTTGGCCAGTTCGTAGTCAGCCGGAGTCGCGCTCACAAAAACAGTCTGATCAACCACGCTCTCAAACTCTTCGAAAGTCAACGGGCGGTTATCGATCGCAGCCGGAAGACGCCAGCCATATTCAACCAGGTTGATTTTACGCGAACGGTCACCGCCAAACATCGCCCTGATCTGCGGTAAGGTAACATGGCTTTCATCGATGATTGTCACAAAATCATCCGGAAAATAATCGAGCAGGCAGAATGGCCTCGATCCCGCCACGCGGCCGTCAAAATAGCGCGAATAATTTTCAATTCCGGGGCAATAACCCAATTCACGCATCATTTCCAGGTCGTATTCAACCCGTTCCAGAATACGTTTGGCTTCCATCGGTTTGCCGATTTCGTTAAAAAATCCGACCTGTTTCACCAGGTCATCCTGAATCTGCCGGATGGCCAGCTGCATGCGTTCTTTGGTGGTCACAAACATATTGGCCGGATAAATCACGGCCCGGTCCAGGCTTTCAATTGTTCCGCCGCTGACCGGATCGAAGGAATAAATTTCTTCGATATCATCGCCCCAGAAAACAACCCGGTAGGCAATATCCGCGTAAGCCGGAAAAATGTCCACACTATCGCCTTTCACCCTGAAATTACCCCGCTGAAACTCTACTTCATTGCGCGAATAAAGCGCATCGACCAGTTTCCGGAGAAAAACATTCCGGCTGATGGTTTCGCCTTTATTAACATGGGTAACATTGGCATGAAAATCGGCAGGATTACCGATTCCGTACAGACACGAAACCGATGAAACCACAATCACATCGCGCCTTCCGGAGAGAAGCGCAGAAGTTGCACTGAGCCTGAGTTTTTCGATGTCTTTGTTGATCGAAAGGTCTTTTTCGATGTAGGTATTGCTGACCGGAAGGTAGGCTTCGGGCTGATAATAATCGTAATACGAAACAAAATACTCGACCGCATTCTCCGGAAAGAACTGTTTCATTTCGCTGTAAAGCTGTGCGGCCAGCGTTTTATTATGGCTCAGGATCAATGCGGGACGTTGTACCTGCTCAATGACATTGGCCATGGTAAATGTCTTTCCTGAACCGGTTACCCCGAGCAAAGTCTGGAACGTAGTTCCATTTCTTAACCCTTCGGCCAGTTGCCTGATTGCTTCGGGCTGGTCGCCGGTAGGTTTATATTCGGAAACAATTTTTAAATCCATTAGACACGAATAAAATCAAGTTTCAACATTTGGCAAAAAAGCAATCCCAACCGATTAAAACGAAAATCCCGGGTATTATCTGACGATCATCTTCAGGTACACCGGAAAATGATCGCTGACTCCACCCACATATTTATTCCCGACATACGACCGGTTGGGTGTTTTATCGCCGTTTTTATTGGTATAAATCATCCAGTCGTTGCTGTAAATGCAGCCTTTCTGATTTTCGACCCGAACGCGTTTGCCGGTAATCATTTCTCCTGAAACAACCAGATTGTCGAGCATGTTCCAGTTTCCGCTGTAAAAATAGGTGCCTGACCCTTGGGCATCGTCGGGCATCATCAGGTTGACGAGCCTGGCGCCCGAATCCGGAGAGCCGGCTCCCAACGTTTCGAGCAAACTTTTATTGGCGGGCTCATCATTCATATCGCCCATAATGATAATTTTTGATTTAGGTTCTGCCGCCTGAATCTGATCTGCCTTTTTGCGCAAAACCGAAGCTGCCAGAACACGTTTCGGTTCTGTTTTTTGGTCGCCGCCAATCCGTGACGGCCAGTGGTTGACAAAGAGATGTACTTTTTGGTTCCTGACCTTTCCGACGACATGCAAAATATCGCGGGTTTTAAACTGCGGGTCATCAGGGAAGATTACCGGCAGAACTTCGTGGCTGATTTCGGTAAACGCATCTTTGCGGTAAATCAAAGCCACATCAATCCCGCGGTAGTCGGGGCTTTCTTCGTGAACAATGGCATACCCCTGCCCTTTCAGCTTGCCTGTTTCAATCAAATCTTCAATTACGCCGCGGTTTTCAACCTCAACCAAACCAACAATCTCAGGTAATTCGTCCGGATTAATTTCAGCAATTACCCTGGCCAGATCCTCCAGTTTCTTCCGGTAACGCTCGCTGTTCCATTTCTTCTCACTCTCCGGAAGAAATTCTTCATCAGGAATTTTCGGATCGTCAAGCGTATCAAACAAGTTTTCAACATTGTACGAAACTACGGTATATTCAGAGCGAAGTGTTTTCCTGGCGGAACTGCACGACGCCAAAAGAAATACGGCAAAAACAAGTAATCCTAAACTCCTGTTCATAATTTATTTTCCTATGGTAACTTCATAATACTGTGTCACATCAACAACCATCATTCCGGCGGCACGAGCTGCCTGAATTCCCAGTATCCCATCTTCAAAAACCTCGCAATCAGCGGGATCAACGCCCATTTGTCCGGCACATTTCAAGAATGTTTCAGGATGTGGTTTATAGCTGGTCACATCTTCACTGGATACCAGTATATCAAAACAATCCTGCAAACCAATGATACCAAGCGTTCTTAACGACAAACGGCGCGAACCTCCGGTACCAACGGCCATGGGAATTTTCCCGTGCCAGGTACGCACCAGATCGGTTACCACTTTAATTTCAGGAGTCAGGTGCATGTTATTTTCAAACTCCGTTTCCTTCATATCACCCAACTCCTTCGGATCGATATTTTTCCCGAAAATCTGGTTGAGCTTTTCGACTGTCGGGTAAAGCGGGATTCCGGCAAGCTGACTAAACAATTCGGTCGTAAAATCGATGCCATATTTAGCGGTTGCATTTTTCCATGCAATATAATGGATGGGCATGGTATCGGCCAAAGTGCCGTCCAGGTCAAATATCAGTCCTTTTGCTTTGGGATTGATACTAAGGTTTGTCTTTATCATTGTTTTATTTTGTGATTCGAACCAAAAGTAGCCATTAAAAACACAAGATGAATTTTATTGTTTTTTGTTTGTATAAAAATTAACACATTTGCCACACAACTAAATTCCGGATATGCTTTTGATTACTTTACTCAGCCTGACCAGTATTTCACAATGGTTTCTTTTTGCAGGCATTGCCCTGATTCTTTACGGATGGATTGAAAAAAAAGAAGCTCTGATACTGAGCGGACAATTCTCGTTTGTTGCGCTCGGGCTGCTGGCGGCCTGGGTTTTACTGAACTACACCGCCGGAACTGCACAAGTCGCAGGGAACCACATTCCCAAAGAAATCAAAACGCTCGCCTATTTTAAAGGCTTGATTCTCTTCGCGGGATTAAGCCTGGTTACATTGGTGCTGAAACTGATCCGGTTCAGGTTTTATAAAATCAGTCTCTTTGTGCTTATTTTATTTGCTCTGATGATGTTTTTTATGGTCTTCAACATTTTGCAAACAGCTAATTAACCGGAATTACCGTTTAATCAGCTGCATGCATCAGCTCAAACACTTCAGGCAAACATCAGGTAATAAGTTACAATTCCGGACACATAACCCAAAAGCGCCAGTAAACTGACTCTTTTCAGGTACCAGATAAAGTCAATTTTTTCAATTCCCATGGCGGCCACACCTGCTGCCGATCCGATAATCAGAATACTTCCCCCTGTTCCGGCACAATAAGCCAGCAATTCCCAGAAGGTCCCATCCTGAACAAACATGGCCTGATAACCGGTGGCGCCCGGAAGTGCAATGTCATACATGCCCATTGCCCCCGCTACCAAAGGAACATTATCAACAATCGACGATAAAACGCCAATAGCACTATTGATCGCATAAACATTTCCTAAATGAGTATTCAGCCAGCCCGCGAGAATATTTAAATGACCTGCAGACTGCAAACATGCCACCGCAGTTAATATTCCCAGAAAGAAAAAGACGGTAGAGGTATCGACCTTCCGGAGAATATGAATTACCGTTAGTTTTCGTTTAATCTCATCAGACTTGGAGCGGTGCATGATTTCGGAAACACTCCAGATTAATCCCAAGCCAAAAACCATACCCATATAGGGCGGCAAATGAGTTATGCTCTTAAAAACAGGAACAAAAAGTAAAACTCCGACCCCAACAAGCAAAATGAAGATCCTCTCGCGGGACGTGGTATATGAAACTTCGGAACCCGAAACTTTAGGTCTGCTGACATCACCTTTCATCATAAATGAAACAACGGTGAGCGGAACAACGATACTGATAACGCTGGGTAAGAATACACGGGCAATAATAGACCCTGCGGTAACCTGTCCTCCAATCCAAAGCATAATGGTGGTAACGTCCCCGATGGGCGACCAGGCACCTCCCGAGTTTGCTGACAGCACCACCATTGAAACAAAAAACCACCGGGTTTTCTGATCACTGATGAGCTTCCTCAACAACGCAACCATTACAATAGTCGTGGTCAGATTATCCAATACCGCTGACATGAAAAATGTAATCAAAGCAATAATCCAAAGCAGCTTAACCTTATTGGTGGTCGATATTTTATCCGTAATTACTTTAAATCCTTCGTGCTGATCCACCACCTCTACAATGGTCATTGCAGCAAACAGGAAAAACAGAATCTGGGCAATCTCAACCAAATGATGCTCCAGTTCCTCCACCACAAAATGATAAGGTTCACTGAGCGCCACCAACGATTCCGACCATCCGGAATGCACCCATTGCGTATCAGTAAAAACAGGTTTTATATGCTCTGTGATATCTTTTGCGTGACTGACAAGCTCATTCCATGAAGGGCTGAATCCCAATTGAAGAATCTGTTCGACATTCAGAATATAAACCGTCCATGTTAAAACACCAATAATCATGGCCGATGCGGCCTTGTCAATTTTTAAGGGATGCTCAAGGGCAATAGCAATGTAGCCCAGAACGAATATCAAAAGTATCAAATAGAACATAGTGAGTAGATTTTATAAGATAATTAATTTACAGACCATTTAATGCGCTGATTTCGCTGATGTCGGTTTTGAAAAGGAGCCGCTTATTCCTTCTTCTTTTTATACCTGTATACCAGATAAATAACAAAAACAGCACCGAGAGCCAGCAGAAAATACGACAGCTCATGCATGTATTCTTTAAGCATATCCTGTTGTTTGTACAGAGAATAGCTTAATACTGCCAGTATAATATTCCAAAGTCCTGATCCCAAAGTGGTAAAAACAAGGAACTGCTTAAAGTTCATTCGGGCAAGCCCGGCCGGTATCGAGATCAGCTGACGAATGCCCGGAACCAGCCTTCCGATAAACGTAGAGCTTCGTCCGTGACGATTAAAATACGCTTCCGCATTTTCAATTTTAGCCCGGCTCAGCAAAAACAGCTTGCCTGCTTTGGTTTCAACCAGACTATAAACAATCACCCGGCCCAGCCACAACGCCAGCACATAATTTAATACAGCACCGATAAGTGCTCCCAAAGTTGCAAAAACCACAACCAAATACATATTCAACTCTCCGGAAGCCGCCTTCCAGATTGCAGGCGGAATAACAATTTCCGAAGGAAACGGGATGAATGAACTTTCAACAATCATCAACAGAGTAATAGAAAGGTAGTTCATGTGGA
>JAEUSS010000552.1 GCA_016788685.1 Prolixibacteraceae bacterium
GCTATTCTGGATGAACTGATTTTCAGGATGGAATCGGTGCAACGTGCCGAAAAGAAAAAATATATATTGCTGAACGCGCCTAACGAAAAACTGACGGAGATTGAGTCATACCTGCCCGGAATGAAGAGCCCGACTGTTATGCCGCTGGCTGAAGAAGGCTGGAGTTCGGTTCATTCGGTCATTGATGAAAAAGACTTTTGGGAAATAATCGGTAAGCTAAAAGCTGCCGGGGCCACGGGGATTTTGGTTATACCGATTGAAAAAATGATTTTTTAAATCCGGATTACTCCATTTGAGCCTTAAAATAATCTGCAGATGAAAACATATATTAATCCTTCCCGGAACAGCTGGAACGACTTGCTTCAACGGCCGTTGTTCAGTGTGGGTGAACTTGAAAGTCAGGTTCAGGCTATTTTGACGGATATCCGGACGAGCGGAGTGCATGCCATCAGAAAATATACCGACAAGTTCGATGGTGTATTTATCAGAAATTTTGCTGTTCAGGAACAAGAGATTGAAGACGCTATTTTGTTAGTTGATGAATCGCTGAAGCATGCGATTCAGGTTGCTGCTCAAAATATTCAGAAATTTCATGAAACTCAGATTCCGGTAATTAAGAGAATTGAAACTACGCCGGGGGTGGTTTGCTGGCAGAAGCCAGTGGCGATCGAAAAGGTCGGATTGTATGTGCCGGGAGGTTCTGCGCCACTGTTTTCAACTGTATTGATGCTTGCCATTCCGGCTAAAATTGCCGGGTGCAAAGAAATTGTATTGTGCACGCCGCCAGATAAAGAAGGCAAAATTCATCCGGCTATTTTGTTTGCCGCGCGGTTAGTCGGCGTTACAAAAATATTTAAACTTGGCGGCGTTCAGGCCATCGGGGCAATGGCCTACGGAGTAGATTGTATTCCGAAAGTAGACAAAATATTTGGTCCGGGGAATCAGTACGTGATGGCTGCCAAACAGTTAATCAGTTTGGGCGATGTGGCCATTGACATGCCTGCCGGGCCTTCGGAGGTGGCTGTTATGGCCGACTCAACAGCTAATCCGGCTTTTGTTGCTGCAGATTTATTGTCGCAGGCAGAGCACGGACCCGACAGTCAGGTTGTTTTGGTGACCAACGATGCCTCTTTGGTTGAAAAAGTTGATCAGGAACTGGCACTTCAGCTCGGAAAACTCCCCCGAAAGGCTATTGCCGAAAAAGCATTGGCAAACAGCCAGGCTGTTGTACTCACCGATGTTCAGGATATGATTGATCTGATTAACGGTTATGCTCCTGAACATTTGATTGTTGCGATGGAGAATTATCTTCAGGTCGCTGAGCAGATTGTCAATGCCGGATCGGTCTTTCTCGGGAATTATACTCCCGAAAGTGCCGGCGATTATGCTTCCGGAACCAATCACACCTTGCCGACCAATGGCTGGGCCCGGTCGTTCAGTGGTGTAAATCTCGACAGTTTCATCAAAAAAATAACTTTTCAGGAGATTTCTCCGGAAGGAATAATAAATCTGGGGCCGGTCATTGAGACAATGGCTGCTGCCGAAGAGCTGGAAGCGCACAAACGTGCGGTTTCATTAAGGTTAAAAGAAGTCAGAAACGAGTAATACGAAATCAGAAATATGAATTTAGATAAATTGCTTCGCAATAACATAAAGGCACTAAAACCTTATTCTTCAGCCCGTGACGAGTTTTCGGGAGAGGCAGACGTGTACCTTGATGCCAACGAAAACCCCTTCAATAAACCGTATAATCGTTATCCGGATCCGTTGCAGTGGGCTGTAAAAGAGAAGATTGCATCTATGAAAGCTGTCGATCCGGAAAAAATATTCCTGGGAAACGGGAGTGATGAGCCAATCGATATTATTCTCCGTGCTTTTTGTGAGCCGGGGATTGATAATATGGTTTCCATAGAGCCAACTTACGGCATGTACCAGGTTGCGGCTGACATCAATAATGTGGAAGTCCGCAAAGTAAAACTGGATAAAGAGTTCGGATTCAGCGCTCAACAGTTGCTTGATGCTGCAAATTTGTACACCAAGGTAATTTTTATCTGTTCGCCCAACAACCCGACGGCCAATTTATTGGACAAAGCAGAGATTATTAAGCTCCTGACAGGTTTTGACGGTCTGGTGGTGCTTGATGAAGCATATATCGATTTTGCTCCTGAAAGCAGTATGCTGCCTGATCTGGATAAATACGAGAACCTGATTGTTTTGCAAACATTTTCGAAAGCATGGGGAATGGCAGGTATCCGGCTCGGAATGGCTTTTGCTCAACCCGAAATTATACGAATCTTTAACAAAGTGAAGTATCCGTATAATATAAACATGCTGACGCAAAAGAAGGCTCTTGAATTGCTGGATCATTTTCAGGAAAAAGACGAATGGGTGAAGATCATTATTGAAGAACGCGGCAAAATGATCCGTAAGTTATTTAAACTGCCGTTTGTCCAGGTTGTTTATCCTTCGGATGCCAACTTTATCCTGGTGAAAATGAATGATGCCCGGGGAATTTATGAATACCTGACTGAAAAGAAGATTATTGTCCGGGACCGCTCAAAAATTGTACTTTGCGACGATTGCTTGCGGATTACCATTGGATCGCCCAAAGAAAACAGGAAGCTCAGAAAAGCCCTGAAGAAATTGATTTAAGACTGGAAATTTTTATTCGTTATGAAAAAGGCACTTTTTATTGACCGCGACGGAACGCTGATCGTTGAACCGGCAGACGAGCAAATTGATTCGCTCGAAAAACTCGAGTATCTTCCCAAGGTGTTCCGGAATATGCATTTCATTGCTAAAAACCTGTCGTATGAATTGGTCATAGTCAGCAATCAGGATGGATTAGGAACGGGCAGTTATCCGGAAGATACATTTTGGCCGGCCCATAATAAAATGCTGAAAGCTTTTGAGAATGAAGGCGTGATTTTCGATGATATCCTGATCGACCGGAGTTTCCCGGCAGACAATGCCCCAACCCGCAAACCACGAACCGGACTGATGGGTAAATACATGGACGGCAGTTACGATTTGGCAAACAGTTATGTTATTGGCGATCGGCTTACGGATATTGAGCTGGCTAAAAACCTTGGAGCAAAAGGTATTCTGATAAACGACGGCTCGCT
>JAEUSS010000562.1 GCA_016788685.1 Prolixibacteraceae bacterium
TCTTAAGTTCCGACGGGGTTTTTTGTGTGCAGCTCTTGATGAATTTGCTGAAGTGGCCAACATCTTCGAATCCCAGCTCATAAGCAATTTCTTTAACCGATTTATCGGTATAGTAAAGCAGTCTTTTTGTTTCAGTTACAATGCGTTCATGAATGACCTGCAAAGGTGTTTTATAGCCATATAAAGCGAATGCATTGGAAAGTGTTTTGGGCGATTTGTTCAGTAAGCCCGCATAGAACTGTACCTGTTTTTCTTTTTTGAAATGTGTTTCCACGAGAAAATGATATTGCCTGAGCAGTTGATATTTCTGTTCGCCGAGGTTTTCATCCCAGTATTGCTTTTTAGCGAGCCTTGTGATTTTTATGATCAGTCGAACCAGCAGCATTCGCAGCATATCTGATTTGATGTCTTCATTCAATTCAAATTCTTCGGCAAACATATCTACCAGCCGGTGCATGTTTTCTGATTCGTGTGCATCGAGGGGAATCCACATCACCGGCACTGGTCCGTAAAAAATGAAACCCAGGCAACCCACTTCTGCATCGTGGTTTACAATACAATAAAATTCACGGTTGAATTGCCAGACAATCAATGAATCGGCCACTTCAAATCGGTAGGACTGGTTCATCATGATGGGCAGCAGCGTATTGGCAGGAAAAACATAACTCACTTCATCAATGACTACCTGCTGGTCTGAGCCTGTGTTCCAGGCGATGGTATAATAATCGGCATTGTCTTTTTTTGTAAAATGGTGCTTTTTTATCTCGGGCTCTTTAGTCATCATCACCAGCCTTGCACCTGAGTCCTGTTGAGAGTAAGAATAGTTCATAGAAAATTTTCGCATGATAAAGATGCGAAATAATAACGGATATGGATTTTATTGTAATATTAATTAACATACATCCATACTGTCCCTAAACGCAAATAGTGGCCGAGTTTCGGATTGAAGCCTCTTTCTTCATCGTACATGCAGGGAATCACTTCTCTTCCTTCCTGGTTAACAAAACCGATTTTTTCTTTTTTTACAACTTTAATGAGCCCGTCTATTGTCCATTCATAATCCACAAAATCATACATGAAACCAGAAACAGGTTCGTTGTTGCGGTTGATGAAACCATAGAGTTTGCCTTTCTGAACAGCGGTGATTTTACCTGAGAAATTTCTGCCGTTATCATATTGAAACGCAATGGCAACTGTGCCGGTACTATCAACATAACCCCATTTTTTTCGCCAGGAAGCAAGGATCAGGCCATTGAAGAACTGTGTAGCCAGCGATTCGTAGCGAATGGGAACGATTTCTTTTCCGGAAGTATCAATGATGCCGTAAAAATTGTCTTTTTTTACCCTTACTCTTGCATTTGCTACATTGCCGATTTCATTGTATTGAGGAATCACCTGAACTTTAAGATTGGCATCCATCCATCCCTGTTTGCCTTTTTCAGTGAAAATAATTTTTCCTGGGATGGAGGAATAATTCAATGCTTCGTATTTACAGGGAAGCAGCATTTTAAAGTCTTCATTCACCATACCGTATCGCTCGTCTTTTCTCAGCATGGCTTTGTTGTGACCTCCGTTGAAATCATAAATATCGTCGTATTCAAAAGGTAAGATCACATCGCCGTTTTTACTGATTACACCCCATTTCGAAAACCTTCGTGCTTTATAATATTGCTGCGACCATTCGGTTTTGTTATTTGAAAGCCGGATACCTGTTATGTTTTCATAATAAATCGCCGCTTTGAACTTGCCGGATTCGTCTACAATACCGTACCGGTGTACCCTCCCGGCGATATAACGGTTTTTAATAAACGAACCCCGATCTCCCAGTTCACTGGATTTTTCCCATTTGATTAATTTTTCGTCGCAGCCTGCGGTCACATTTCCATTGATATCTATACAAAGTACAGATCCGTTGGAAGTGACCAATGCTTTTCCCTGATAAAAATTCATCGCATCTTCATACTGGCAAGGGATGATTTCCTTTCCGTTCTCATCTACATAACCCCATTTGTTATTTCTACAAACAAGGGATCTCCCTTCCTGGTAGTTTACCTGCGCATAGTCGTAAACGGGAGTAACGATTTCTTTCTTTTGCTGATTGATGAAACCCGTTAAACCGTTTTTCCGAACGGCAATAAGATTTACTTTCTTTCCGTTAGTGCTGATTTGATCGGCATCATCAAAACGGTCTTCATCGATCCAGTCGTAGTTGTTGAGTGTTGTAACGGTTTTCTTTTTGAAGTCATAGATTTTTTCCTTCTTATTGTTGTTGGAAAAGATAACAGCATCGGCTGTTTGAGAAACTGATTCATATGCAACCGGGATAATGGCTTGCTTTTCTTTATTAAGTACACCAAACAGATTGCTTTTTTTCACTAAGAAATCATTGCCGATTGATTCTATATAGTCGAATTCAATCGGGAAAACAATAGTGCCCAAAGTGTCGATCAGGCCGACTTTAAATTGCTCATCAAACTCAGGTGTATAGGTAAAAAGTTGCGGTGTTTCGGTATAGACTTTATAAAAGCCGGGGATGGCTTTTTCTAACTGTTGGGCATATTCCATAACGCGGATGGGAAAGGAATGCCTGACGGGATAAGAAGATTTGCCGGTTATTATCTGGCTGGGCTCCTTTTTAGCGTCTTTAAATATTTTGTTCAAAGAATCGAGGGAGTATCCGCTGTTATAGGCACGGATAATAGTGCCCGATTGGTTACGGAAAATATAAACACCGGGATGTACCCTGGGCATTGAAAACCCAAATGGCATCGCTCTGGGTTGATAGCCTTCTTTATGATAAGCTTCTTCGACCCAGGCCCGTTTGTAGTTGATTTCAATCATCTGAACCTGATTGTAGAAAGGATAATAAACAGTATCGGGATTGAAAACAGGGTTTGCTTTTTTTCTTTTTCCCGGCTGAGCGAATCCGGTATCATTAAAGATAACAATGCATAAAGAAAGCAGGATGAAGAACCGGAACGCCTTTGTAAACATATGAATATGATTAGGTTGTTGAGTATACTTAAGCCTGATGCATTTTTGCTCTCTTTTGCATAAATACTTTACCGGCGTTCATTAATAATACAAATTAAGTATTTCCCTGGTGCTT
>JAEUSS010000588.1 GCA_016788685.1 Prolixibacteraceae bacterium
TCAAACCTGTAAGTTCCGTTTAAAATCTCCGGAAAGTTATTTTCATCTGTTTTTAGTGAGTAAAATGTCTTTTTCAGACATTAAAATCGAGTATAAACAAATAATTAATTTTTGCTTAATGAGAAAATGGCGCATTGAAGACTCTGCTGAACTCTACAACATCAACGGATGGGGGATCAACTTCTTTTCAATCAACGAAAAAGGTCACGTAACCGTTACACCTAAGAAAAACGGCATACAGGTTGATCTGCATGAATTGGTCGAAGAGCTTCAGCTTCGGGATGTTTCAGCCCCCATGCTACTTCGTTTTCCCGACATTCTGGATAACCGGATCGAAAAAATGGCCAGCTGTTTCAAAACGGCTGCCGAAGAGTACCAATACAAAGCCCAGAACTTTATTATATACCCGATCAAAGTAAACCAGATGCGTCCGGTGGTGGAAGAAATTGTCGGTCACGGCAAAAAATTCAACATCGGGCTGGAAGCCGGCTCGAAACCCGAATTGCACGCAGTGATTGCCATCAATACAGACAACGACTCGCTGATTGTCTGCAACGGCTACAAAGATGCTGACTATATTGAGCTGGCACTTCTGGCTCAGAAAATGGGACGCCGTATCTACCTGGTGGTCGAAAAACTTAATGAGCTAAAACTGATCATCAAGATTGCGAATCGCCTTAAAATTAAACCAAATATAGGTATTCGCATTAAGCTGGCCAGCTCCGGAAGCGGTAAATGGGAAGATTCGGGCGGCGATGCCAGCAAGTTTGGTTTAACTTCAAGTGAGTTGCTTGAAGCCCTTGATATTCTGGAGAAAAAAGAAATGCAGGATTGCCTGAAACTGGTTCATTTTCACATCGGAAGTCAGGTTACCAAAATACGGCGGATTAAAATTGCGATGCGTGAGGCTTCGCAGTTCTATGTACAACTTTACCTGAAAGGATTCAACGTAGAATTTGTTGACATTGGCGGCGGTTTGGGTGTTGACTACGACGGGACACGTTCATCGAGCAGCGAAAGCAGCGTCAATTACAGCATTCAGGAATATGTGAACGACGCCATTGCCACCATGGTTGATGCCAGCGATAAAAACAACATTCCGCACCCGAACATCATTACCGAATCGGGCCGTTCGCTTACAGCCCATCATTCGGTGCTTGTTTTTGAAGTATTGGAAACGGCAAGTGTTCCGACCATGAACGAAGAAGAAGTGCCCAACGAAGACGATCATGAACTGGTTCGCGAGCTCTTTTCGCTGTGGGAACAAATCAACCAGCCCCGGATGCTCGAAACCTGGCACGATGCCCAGCAAATACGCGAAGAAGCACTTGACTTATTCAGCCTCGGAATGCTCGACCTGAGAACCCGTGCCCAAATTGAGCGCCTGTTCTGGTCGATCACCAAAGAAATCCACCAGATGACCGGAGAACTGAAACACATTCCGGAAGAACTGCTTTCTTTGCCCAAACTGATGTCGGATAAATATTTCTGTAACTTTTCACTGTTCCAGTCACTCCCCGATTCGTGGGCTATTGATCAGATTTTCCCGATTATTCCGATCCAGCGCCTGGACGAAAAGCCGGATCGTTCGGCAACTATTCAGGACATCACCTGCGATTCTGACGGAAAGATTGACAACTTTATTTCAACCCGCAATTTCTCATACTACCTGCCGGTTCACTCGCTAAAAGCCAAAGAACCGTATTACATCGGTGTATTTCTAGTGGGCGCCTACCAGGAAATCCTGGGTGATTTGCACAACCTGTTTGGCGATACCAATGCTGTTCATGTTTCGGTAAACGACAAAGGCTACAGCATCGACCAGATCATCGACGGAGAAACTGTTGCTGAAGTCCTTGACTACGTCCAGTACAATGCCAAGAAGTTGGTCAGAACAGTAGAAACCTGGGTAACTT
>JAEUSS010000590.1 GCA_016788685.1 Prolixibacteraceae bacterium
TTGGATTTGACCTGATTGGCTTCCTGCTTGAAAAAGCAACCAAGGAAGACTTTGGGGGGCTGGTAAAAAGAACTGTTCTGGACACACTCAAACTTACCAATACCATTCAGGATAACCCTTACCGGATTACTGACAACAAAAGCAGCTATTATGATTATGATTTTATTGCGCAGCCTACGGTTGCCGCATCAATCGATCTGCGGGGCAAGGAAGCTTCAGCCGGCTACCTCAGTTCGGTGCTCGACCTTGTTAAAATGGGAAATATCCTGCTGGAGCCCGGTTTTTTCAGTCAGGAATCCATCGCTTTACTGACAACGCCATACAAACTCAGCTCGGGACAAAACTCGCAATTTTCTTTCGGATTAATCGTATCCAAAGACAATAAGGGACGTACATTTTACGGACAACGCGGATCGGTACAGGGGGGCTGTGCGGCCCTGCTGATTTATCCGGAAGACAAGCTGGTGGTTGCTATTGCCGCAAACATCGGAAACAGTTCATGGGAATTACCGGTATTCGAAATCGCCGAAACATTTCAGAACCAATTACATCCGGAACTGACAAACAAAGACCAGGAAAAACCCAGCGGAGACCCCCAAACTCCGGAAGCTAAATAGAAAAAGTTTCAGGCAAAAAGAAAATCCGGAAGATGATCGGCTGATCACTGCTTCCGGATTTCTTTTATAGTTTTAGTTCCTAACCTGATTGCTACCAGGCGAATAAAGGAAGATTCTTCATCATCTCATTCACACGTTTGCGAACTGAAAGAATCACTTCTTCATTGTCGATGTTGCTGATGACTTCGTCAATCAGATCAACAATTACAGGCATGACATCTTCTTTCAGGCCTCGTGTAGTAATAGCCGGAGTTCCGACACGCAGCCCGGAAGTAGTAAACGGTGAACGGCTATCGAACGGAACCATGTTCTTATTAATGGTGATGTCGGCACGTACAAGGGCATTTTCGGCCTGTTTTCCGGTAATTTCCGGAAATTTGGTACGAAGATCAATCAACATCGAATGATTGTCAGTTCCTCCTGAAATCACCTTATAGCCTTTGGCAATAAACGCTTCAGCCATAACAGACGCATTTTTCTTTACCTGAGCCTGATAAACTTTATATGACGGATCCAAAGCTTCGGCAAAAGCAACAGCTTTCGATGCGATTACATGTTCGAGCGGTCCGCCCTGCTGGCCGGGGAATACCGAGAAGTCGAGAACCTGCGACATCATTTTAGTCACACCTTTCGGAGTTTTAAATCCAAACGGATTTTCAAAATCTTCGCCCATCAGGATGATACCTCCACGTGGTCCGCGTAAGGTTTTATGAGTTGTAGAAGTTACAATGTGTGCATGTTTTACCGGGTTGGCTAATAGTCCGGCAGCAATCAAACCAGCAGGATGAGCCATGTCAATCATCAGCATAGCGCCGATTTTGTCGGCAATAGCACGCATGCGGGCGTAATCCCATTCGCGCGAATAGGCCGAAGCACCACCAATAATCAGTTTGGGTTTGTGCTCCAATGCCAGTGCTTCCATTTCGTCATAATCAACCAGTCCGGTTTCTTCTTTTACATGGTAAGCAATCGGGCGATACAAAACACCTGATGAGTTAACCGGCGAACCGTGAGAAAGGTGACCTCCGTGAGCCAGGTCCAAACCTAAAAAAGTATCGCCCGGGTTCAGAATAACAGCCAAAACAGCGGCATTGGCCTGAGCGCCGGAGTGCGGCTGAACATTGGCATAAGCAGCACCAAACAGTTCTTTGATACGATCGATAGCCAGTTGCTCGGTCATATCGACAAATTGACAACCGCCATAATAACGGTTCCCGGGATATCCCTCGGCATACTTGTTGGTCATAACTGATCCCATTGCTTCAAGAACCTGTTCGCTGACAAAATTTTCAGAAGCAATCAATTCGATTCCGCTAAGCTGACGCTGACGTTCCTTTTCAATTATCTCAAATACTCTGGTATCTCTTTCCATTACGAAAAAATATTGGTTAAAATTGAGGTGGTAAAGGTATAATAAAAACAGGATGCCTTAAAAATGAAGTTATTCAAAAAATCAGGTATTTTTGAACATTTAAACATTCAGCAAAATGACTAAGAAACCGCTCGTATACGAATCGGCATGTATTTTCAGCATAATTGGCAGCAGTTTAGGTTTTACCGGCATGTTTATTTCGACCTTCTTTTTCAGTTTGATTACCGGAAAAATACAGATGATCACCAACATTACAGCAACAGAGAAACTGAACCCGGTCTATTTTGCTATTCTCATGGCTGCTTTCGCAGTGTCGCTTACCGGTGCCATCAAACTTCTGCGCATGGAGCGTACGGGACTTTACTTTTACTTGTCTGCTCAGGCAACGATCTTGTTTTTACCCGTTTTCTGGCTCGGTTCCAACGCGTTTTCGACAACCAACGCCATATTCACACTGATATTCTCGGGAGTTTACCTTTATTACTACCGACTGACCAAATAGGCGAATCATAATCCATGTTTTTTTACTCGAACGACAAATCAGCCATGGTATCACGGTAAACCGAAAATACCCTTGCCCGGGAAATGAAACCGATATATTTTCCTTCGTCGATGACAGCCAAATTAAAGCGGCCACACGATTTGAACTTGTCGACAATAACATCCATCGGGTCATTGGGCGAAATAAAAAACTCAGGCATATACATCAAATCGCTGACGCTGATTTTCTCATAGAGGTCCTGTTCAAAAATCAGGTTCCGGATATCATTCAGCTTAATCATCCCTTTCAGCATTCCGTGCTCATCAACCACCGGAAACAAGTCTCGTTTAGAGCGGGCAATATGATAGGTCATTTGACCCAGATTCAGATCGGGTGACAGCACTTCAAAATCGGTTTCAATTAACTCCTTCACATCCATATAATGCATGGCGGCTTTATCTTTGTGGTGAGTTACCAGCTCCCCTGCGGCAGCCAGCCGCTTGGTGTAAATGGAATGCGGCTCGAAGCGGGTAATTGTGACATAGGCAACAATGGCCGAAATAATCAGCGGGATCAGCAACTGATAGCCTCCTGTTATCTCTGCAATTAAAAAAATACCCAATAAAGGCGCATGCATAACACCAGCCATCAGGGCACCCATTCCGGCCAGGGCAAAGTTGGCATGCGGAAGGTTCAGTCCGAAAAATGTATTCAGCGAAAGCGACAGGATGTACCCGCCAACTGCCCCCATAAATAAAGTTGGCGCAAAAATACCGCCAACTCCGCCGCTGGAAGTGGTAACAGACATGGCAACAACTTTCAGGAGAAGAATCATCACCAAAATGAGAAGCAACACGTGCGGGTCGTTTTTCCAATCAAAAAAAATCGAATTGTTCAGCAAGTCGGCCCCTTCACCTATAAATATTTTGTTGATCGAATCGTATCCTTCGCCCCACAGCGACGGAAAAATAAAAACCATCAGCCCCAACAATACACCTCCAACAATCAACCTGGTATACGTATTTCCTATACGCTTGAAATGATTCTCGACATACATGCCCACCCGGGTAAAATAAAGAGAAATTAATCCGCTGAGTACCCCCAGCAGAATATAATACGGCAGGTTGTCAGCATTAAACTGGTTGGTGATGGCAAAATGGAACAATACGGTATCGCCCATGAAGAAGTAGGCCAGGGTTGCTGCGGTAATTCCTGATATCAGCAGCGGAATCAGTGAGGCCATAGTCAAGTCGAGCATCAGCACCTCCAGGGTAAACATGATTCCGGCAATGGGAGCTTTAAAGATTCCGGCAATGGCACCTGTAGCACCGCAACCGATAAGCAGGCGAACTTCGTTCTGGTTCAGTTTGAATACCCTTGAAATATACGACCCGATAGCCGACCCGGTGTAAACAATCGGCGATTCGGCTCCAACCGAACCTCCAAAGCCAATGGTAAAACCACTGGTGATCATTGACGAGAACATGTTATGGCTTTTTATCTGGCTGCCTTTTTTCGAAAGCCCCGACAAAATTTTGGAAACCCCATGACTGATGTCGTCTTTGATCAGGTACTTCAAGATCAAAACGCTGATCAGGATACCGATCATCGGATACGCCAGATAAAAATAACTTTCAGCAGAAGTATTGAAATGTCTGGTTAAAAAATGGCTGACGTAGTGAATGAAATTTTTAAGCATAAATGCGGCTGTTCCACTCATCAAACCAACAAGTATACTTAGAATATAAATTTTATTCTTTTCTGAAATCTCAGATAGTTTCTGATACAGCTTATTCATTTAAAGTTCGTTTGTTATTTACTTTTCTTTTTAAATATCTCTTTCATACTTTGCCAGAATGGCTTCTTCGCAGGTTCAGCCTTGGGTTTTGTGTCTTCATTGGTCTGTTCTGAAGCCACTCTTTCCTGAGTTTTTAAGCCGGTTCCCCGGTGGTCGTCTTTTCGACCGAAGATGTCATGCAAAAATCCCCTGATGCCCACTTCCATAACCTCGCGATAAGGCGGGATATTCATCATGGCCAGGCTTTCTTCCGATGGCGACTCAAAAGAACTGAGCCGAATATTCCTGAACTTCGCTTTATTCAGAATCTGGCTGTAAAACTGCCCAACGATTGGCAAAGCAGTCCGGCCACCAGCTCCTTCGCCCAACGATCGGAAATGAATGGAAGGATCTTCTCCCCCAACCCAGGCTCCGGCAACCAATTTGGGAGTCATCCCGATAAACCAGCCATCGGCCTGATCCTGTGTTGTTCCGGTTTTACCGGCAAATTCAGCATCAATTCCCCAAACCGAACGGATGCTGCTTCCGGTGCCCCCATCGACCACAGACCTGAGCATGCGGGTAATGATCCGGCAATTTTCGGGCGATGCGACCTGTTCGTCGGGTTGTATATTCTGAAACTCTTCGAGTACCTGCCCGGCATTGGATTCAATCGCTTTCAGGTAATATGGTTTAACTTTTCGTCCGCCATTTACAATTTCAGAGTAGGCGCAAACCATTTCTTCGAGCGAGACTGATGCCGCACCCAACGCCAGCGAAGGATATTCAGGCAAATCAGACTCAATACCCATTCGTTTGGCCAAATCAACTACACTGGATATTCCGGCCTGCATCATCACATCAACGGCAATGGTATTGATCGATTTGGAAAGAGCGCCTTCCATCGAATAGAACCCGGTATAATCGTCGTGCGAGTTTTGGGGCGACCAGTTGTCAAAATCTTCATATACCTTTCTTTCGTTTGCGAAATAGGTGTCGGGCGAAATTCCGGACTCCAAGGCCCCCAGGTAAACAATTGGCTTAAAGGTTGAACCGACCTGACGTTTCGCAGAGGTATGATCATACTTAAAATAGCGGAAGTCATTGCCCCCGATGTAGGCCTTTAGCTCTCCGGAATATGGATCCATCGCCATAAAACCTGTATTCAGGATTTTTAAATAGTACTGAATGGAATCCATTGGTGTCATCTCAGCCTGCTTTTTCCCGTTCCAGGTAAATAGTGAAACCGAAACCGGAGTGTCGAATATTTTCTTAATCTGATCTTCAGGAACACCTCTTTTCTTTAACGACCGATACCGTTCTGAACGTTTCATGCCCCGGGTAACAACTGAGTGGTCATTTCCCCAAGGTTTGTTTTTTCCCCAATGCTGGTCGAAAATTCCCTGAAGCCTTTTCATCTGATCCGACACCGCATTCTCGGCCGCCATCTGCATGTCAAAATCAATGGTGGTACGCACCTTTAATCCATCGGTATACAAATTATAAGTCGTCTGATCTTCTTTCAGATGGTCTTCACACCAGGATTGAAGAAACGGCCGAAGTTTCTCCATCAGATACGGAGCAGGCCCTTCGTTGTATGTAATCAGGTTATAAGCAATATCCAGGGGTTCTGCTTTGTACATCTTTGCCTCTCCTTCCGAAAGATATCCGTATTTCAGCATTTGGTCAATCACTACGTTCCGTCTTTCCAGCGACCGCTCCGGATTTTTCCGCGGATTATAACTGTTATTGGCTTTCAGCATGCCCACCAAAGTTGCAGCCTCGTGGACATCAAGTTTTGAAGGTGGTTTACTGAAAAAACGCTCGGAAGCAACACCGATCCCAAACGTATTTTCGGCAAATGGAACGGTGTTGAGATAAAGTGAAAGAATTTCGTCTTTGGTATAAAGATTTTCAAGCCGGTAAGCGATAATTGATTCGCGCAGTTTATTGACAGGCATGGTCAACGGGCCGAAGGATTTTCGCGGATAAAGATTTTTCGCGATTTGCTGACTCAGCGTACTTCCGCCTCCGGAACTGCGGTCTTGCAGCAAAACCGATTTAAAAAATACGCGGATCAGGGCAATTTCGTCAATCCCCCGATGATGATAAAACCGAGAATCTTCGGTAGCAATCAGGGCATTGATGACGTTTGGCGAGATTTGCTCAAAACTGACATTGCTCCTGTTTTCAACGTAATAGCGCCCAAGCAGCCGTCCGTCATTGGCATACACCTCTGTTGATACCGGGTTTTTAATCTTCTGCAGTTCATCGGTCGAGGGTACCGGACCTGTAAATCCGACATATACAACCAGGAAAAGCAAAAAAGCAAGCAAGATCAACGCAATCCCTGCTTTCAAAAAAAACAGAAACACTTTTCGTCCGAAACTTTTTGACGATCCGGATTTTTTACGGCTCGATGATCTGGTCTTCGCTGATGATATAGGTGTTTTCTTTTTCATTCAAAATAACTGTGCCGATTAAACATTATAACATTTGAACAGTTCCTTCCGAACAAAAATTCATCGTCTAAAACGACGCGTTCGTTTCTCCGATTACTGAATTTTATTCAGGACATGCTCTTTCTGCCGAAATACAGCAAACTTAACTGAAAAACTCAAGAAATATTTTCTGAAAATGGAAATACATCGCCAACAAAAATGGTTTCTTGAAACGTCAATTCCTGTTTATATGCCTCATTGGCTTAGCTGGTGAGATAAAATCGCACAAAACTACATTAAAAAGGAATGAAATACGTTTATATCCCGAAAAGTTAAACTAAATTTCAACTTGATTGTATTTGTTTCCCAAGGTTAGTTTCTATTAATCTAATTATCAAAGAAATGAAAATCGCAATTTCCGGATCAAATGGATACATTGGTAAAAATCTTATTGACGAATTCAGAAAGTCGAACCATGAAATTATACGCATCGAAAGATCAAAACTATATGATATTGAACATCTTTCAGGAATAATTTCGGGTGCATCTGTTGTTATCAACCTGGCAGGCTCTTCCATTTTAAGAAGGTGGACCGAAGCTGCAAAAATTGAAATCTCCAGGAGCCGGATCGACACCACCCGTAACATCGTCAAAGCCATAAACAGGTTGCCCGATGAAACCAGACCAGCTGTTTTCATTTCAGCTTCTGCCGTAGGCATATACGCTACTGACAGTCTTCACACCGAAGAAAGTACCGCCTTAGCGTATGATTTCATAGGAGAAGTAGTCAAAACCTGGGAAAAGACATCACTCCAGTTGAATCCTTCGGTTCGAAGAGTGGTATTCCGGCTTGGTTTGGTATTAGGCAAAGAATCAAAAACCGTTCGAAAACTGCTGCCCTCCATAAAAATTGGCCTCGGAGGTAAAATCGGAACAGGGAAGCAGCCCTTCCCTTTTATTCATATAGAAGATGTAGTCAGGGCAGTAATCTGGAGTATCGAAAATGGCAATACTCAAGGAACTTACAATCTGGTTGCCCCGGAAAACATCGATAACAACACCTTTATCAAAACGTTGGCGAAAGCCCTGAAACGGCCGGCAATCTTCACAGTTCCGGCACTTGTCCTGAAACTGGTACTCGGGCAGGCCTCTTCAATTCTTCTTGACAGTCCGCAGGTGGTTCCCGAACGTTTACAAAAAGAGAGGTTCAAATTCTCCTTCCCCGACATCAACTCATGTGTTGCAGAAATTATTAAATAAAAAAGCCCTGTTGTTTCCAACAGAGCTTTCGGTATAGTTACCAACGAATAATTAGTCTAATTGTGGTCCTGAAGGGATCAATGCAATTGCATCATCGTTGTCGCAATATTGCTCGAAGTTCTTGATGTATTTAGCAGCAAGTGATTTTGCTTTTGTTTCCCATTCAGTAACATCAGCGTATGTGTTACGTGGGTCAAGAATTTCAGTATCAACATTGTTCAAAACCGTAGGAGCAACCAGGTTCAGGATTGGAATGTGAACTGTTGGAGCGTTTTCGATTGAACCATCGATGATAGCGTCAATGATCGCACGGGTGTTTTTCAGCGAAATACGTTTGCCGGTACCGTTCCAGCCTGTATTTACCAGGTATACTTTAGCGTTGTGTTCTTTAGCTTTGCCAATCAATGTTTTTGCATACATGGTTGGGTGCAAAGTCAGGAAAGCTTCACCGAAAGCAGGAGAGAATGAAGGAACTGGTTCAGTGATACCACGTTCTGTTCCGGCTAATTTTGAAGTAAAACCTGAAAGGAAGTGATACTGAGCTGATTTCTCGTCCAAAATAGATACCGGAGGCAACACACCAAATGCATCAGCCGACAGGTAAATAATTTTCGAAGCGTGTCCTGCGCGTGAAGGAGCAACGATTTTGTTGATGTGGTAGATTGGATAAGAAACGCGGGTGTTCTCTGTTTTTGAAGCAGCAGCTGTATAATCAGGAGTACCATCTTCCAATACAGTTACGTTTTCCAACAATGCATCGCGACGGATAGCTCTCCAAATATCTGGTTCTTTATCTTTTTCAAGATCGATAACTTTAGCGTAGCAACCACCTTCGTAGTTGAATACTCCGTGATCATCCCAACCATGCTCGTCATCACCGATCAGGTAACGTTTTGGGTCAGCTGACAAAGTTGTTTTACCTGTACCTGAAAGACCGAAGAAAATAGCGACATCGCCATCAGCACCTACGTTAGCCGAGCAGTGCATCGAAGCAATACCTTTTAATGGCAAATAATAGTTTTGCAGAGCGAAAATACCTTTCTTCATTTCGCCGCCATACCATGTACCACCAATAACCTGCATTTTTTCAGTCAAGTTGAACAAAGTGAATACTTCAGAGTTCAATCCTTGCTCTTTCCAGTTCGGGTTGGTAGTTTTTGAACCGTTCAGACATACGAAATCAGGTTCGCCGTAGTTTGCCAATTCGTAGTGAGAAGGACGGATGAACATGTTAGTTACAAAGTGAGCCTGCCATGCAACTTCCATGACAAAACGTACTTTCAGACGGGTATCTTCGTTAGTTCCGCAGAAAGTATCAACTACATATAGTTTTTTTGCAGTTGAAAGCTGTTTTGTTACCAGATTTTTACAGTGAGCGAACACTTCTGGAGTTGTAGGGCGGTTGATAGTTCCGTCCCACCACAAGTGTTCATCGGTTACTGCATCTTTCACAAAAAATTTATCTTTAGGTGAACGACCAGTGAATTTACCTGTGTCAACTGACACTGCACCGGTTGTTGTTAATACACCTCTTTCAAAACCTTCGTTGGCCGGATCAATTTCAGCCTGAAATAATTCTTCGTAAGTTGGGTTATGCAAAATTTCGGCATTGGTATCAATACCATACTTTAATAGATCTGTGTTTTTCATGATAAGTGTTTAAAATTTAATAGTTTCAACAAACAAAAATTTTCTCGACATCAAAAATAGCTTTTTTTCAAACGGCATCCGATCGGGAAATATTAAATTAAAGTCATTTCGGATTTACCAAAGTGCCTGAGATTTTATCGATTGTTAATTATCTGGAATTCAACTCTCAATTTGCATTAAACAAAAAAAAAGGATGTTAAGAAATTATTAACTTCTCAACATCCTTTTTAAAGCTGAAATAACATCTTAATTATGATCTCGGATGGAATTGATTTAATGTGTTTTTCAGGTAATCCCGATCAAGATGTGTATAAATTTCAGTCGTTAAAATTGACTCATGTCCAAGCATTTCCTGCACAGCACGTAAATCGGCCCCGCCATTAATCAGGTGCGTTGCAAACGAGTGGCGAAACGTGTGGGGACTGATCTTTTTTTCAAATCCGGCTTTGGTGGCCAAATTCTTAATAATCGTAAAGATCATTACCCGGCTAAGTTTTTTTCCTCTTCTGTTCAGGAATAAGACATCTTCGCTGTCTTTAGCTACTTTCA
>JAEUSS010000604.1 GCA_016788685.1 Prolixibacteraceae bacterium
TGCCGTTTTTAAGCATTTGCAGCGGAAGGTGCTGGTTTATAAAAATAAAACGGTGGTATTTAATTAATTTCGTGTTGCGGCTTTCAAGTTCCGAGTCGAATATATTTTGGGAGTTGGTTATCCGCTATTGAATCGTTTTCAATTTTAATTTTTTATCGATGAAATACTTGACTTCATTTTTATTTCTTCTGGCAATTACTGTTCAGGCACAAACGCCGGTGAAAGAAATTCCGGCAGATTATGGTTATATTGTCAAAATTGGCCAGCAGGTTCCTGACTTTTCAATGACCACAACCGACGGGAAAACCGTTCGTATTTCTGATTTAAAGGGCAAAGTGGTGATGCTGCAATTTACGGCCAGCTGGTGTTCGGTTTGCCGGAAAGAAATGCCTCACATTGAAGCAGATATCTGGAACAAGTACAAGAATAACTCCGGTTTTGCGCTTTACGGAATTGATCTGGACGAGCCGTTGGAAAAGGTAAAAAAGTTCGCGAAAGAAATTCCGGTGACCTATCCTCTGGCGCTTGATCCGAAAGGTGGAATCTTTTATCAGTTTGCTGAAAAGGGAGCTGGCGTAACACGTAATGTCATTATCGATAAAACCGGTAAAATCGCATATATGACAAGGCTTTACAAAGAGGAAGAATTTCAGGAAATGAAGAAAGTAATTGCGGAACTGCTGAAATAATTGAAAATGTAGCGCGTAGCAGAATCGAACTGCCATCTCCGGATTGAGAAACCGGTTTCCTAACCGTTAGAAGAACGCGCCGGATACGATTAACACGAATAAAATTACAATAACTTTGCTTTCGTTGTCTTCCGGAAGCGTCGAAAAAAATAAGATTTTTCAGTATGAAAATCGTCATTATTAAATATAACGCCGGAAATATTGAATCGGTAAACAATGCTTTGCTGCGGCTTGGTGTAACTGCAGAAATTACAGGCAATCACGAGCAAATAATTGCCGCCGATAAGGTGATTTTTCCGGGGGTGGGAGAGGCCAGTACCACGATGGCTTTTCTGAAAAAGGAAGGGCTCGACCGGCTTATTCCGGAGTTGAAACAGCCGGTGCTGGGTATTTGCCTGGGGCTGCAGCTGATGTGCAGCTATTCGGAGGAAAACAATACGCCTTGTCTGGGCATATTTGACGAGCAGGTCAGGCGCTTTGTCCCGGAGCCGGGAATGGAGTTTGTTACAAAAGTTCCGCATATGGGCTGGAACAACATTGCTGATTTGAAAAGCGGTATTTTTGATCCGTCGCTCGAAAACCAGTTTGTATATTTCGTGCATTCGTATTATGCCGCGGTTGGGCAACATACTGCTTCGGTTTGCAATTACATCAACCCTTTCAGTGCCGCTTTGCACCGTGATAATTTTTATGCCACCCAGTTTCATCCTGAAAAAAGCGGGATGGTCGGAGCGAGAATATTAGAGAATTTTTTAAAATTATAGAACCACGATTTGCGGGAGGAGTTAAGTTCCCTTTCGTTATAACTCAATTACAAAATTGAAATGATCACAATAATTCCTGCAATAGATTTGATCGATGCCAAATGTGTTCGTCTTTCGCAAGGCGATTACAGCCAGAAAACGGTGTACAACGAAAATCCGTTGGAAGTGGCCAAAATGTTTGAAGATGCAGGGATCACCCGCCTGCATTTGGTTGATTTGGATGGAGCGAAAGCTAAGCACATCGTTAATTATAAGGTGCTCGAAACGATCGCGTCAAAAACCAATCTGGTTGTCGACTTTGGCGGCGGATTGAAGTCGGACAACGATTTGCGGATTGCTTTTGAGTGTGGCGCGCAGATGGTTACAGGGGGAAGCATTGCTGTGAAAGACCGCGAAACTTTTTTGCATTGGATCGAAACCTACGGGCCTGAAAAAATTATTCTCGGTGCCGATGCCAAAGATAAAATGATTGCTGTTAGCGGTTGGCAGGAAGTTTCAGAGTTGTCAATACTCGAATTTATTGAAAGTTATACGAGTAAAGGAATTCGGCAGGTAATTTCCACGGACATTGCTCGGGACGGTATGCTAACCGGACCAAGTATTGATTTGTACAAAGAGATTATGGAGCGGTTTCCGGAACTGGGACTCATTGCCAGCGGCGGAATTGCTACGATGAAAGATATTTACGAACTGAATGAAATGGGTATTCCGGGAGTAATTACCGGGAAAGCCATTTATGAGGGAAGGATTAGCTTGAAAGAAATTGAGCAGTTTCAGAAACAATTGCCGATTTAAAAATTAACCTTTTAAAGTTATTTAATTTGCTGTAAACCTTTTTGGGTTAATTGTTGTGTTGTTAACTGATTTTGGTTAATTTTAATGCATGAAAAAGGAAGAAATCATTGGAGTAATTACCGGAGATCTGATCAACTCATCGGCAATAAACGATGAATTGAAAGTTAAGCTAAAGGATGAGTTGTTTGGTTTTACAAAAAACAACCCAAATGTTCTTTTGCCTTTACAGTTTTACCGGGGCGATAGCTTTCAGTTGATGTGTAACAAAGAAAAGGCAGTCTGGCTTGCTGTGCTGATTCAATCGGTCATCATTTCTACAGCCGGGACCCTGGCTCGGATAAGCATTGGTATTGGTAAGGCCTCAAACATTCATGCAGACGATGTTTTGCAATCCGAAGGAGAAGCCTTTCTGTTGTCTGGCCATCAGTTGGACGAAATGAAGGGTGAAGACCGTATACTCAAAATAGCAGTCGGGAATGCTGAAATTCAGCCGAATCTGGATGTTGCGACACTGCTGGCTGAAAGTATTGTTAAAGGCTGGAAACCAGGGCAGGCATCGGTCATTTCGTTAACTCCCGGTTCGGTGACACAGCGGAATATTGCAGCCCGATTGAAAATTTCCCCGGCGGCAGTAAGTAAAACCCTCAAGGCAAGTAACTGGGCCGCTATTGAGCAGTACTTAATCTGGGTCGAAAACCTGTTAACAACCAAACTGTCATGAACGGTCTTTTTTTTGCACTTCTCGCCGGACATCTGGTTGCCGACTTCTGGCTGCAACCGGCAAGTTGGGTGTCCCACAAAAAGGAAAACGGATGGAAATCGAAGAAACTGCTTCTGCATACGTTGATCGCCTCAGTTCTTCCGGTGATGTTTGCATTTGAATCAGATCTTTGGTGGTTTGTTCCGGTTATTTTCCTGACGCATTATCTGATCGATGTTGCCAAATCGAAAGTCAGGCAAACGATCTGGTCTTTTATAGCCGATCAGGTTTTACATATCGGCATTCTATGGATACTGTCCGCATTTTTTACCAGAATTATCCTTCCTGAAAATTTACTTCAATTCTGGATTTTTGCCTGTGGTTTTGTGCTGATAACCAATCCTCTGGGGATTTTAGCCGGAATGTTTCTGAAATCGGTTACCAAATCGGAAAGTAATGCTGTGCAGTTTAACGCTTCTGCATGGATCGGAATATTTGAACGGATACTGATTGTAATTTTTGTAACTACAGGTCAGATTCAGGCAATTGGATTTCTGGTTGCTGCCAAATCAGTTTTCCGTTTTAGCGAAATACAGCATCAGGGAAACCTGAAAGCTGAGTATTTTTTACTGGGAACACTGGTGTCGTTTACTTTTGCGATCGTAGTGGGATTGGGAATGAAATTATTGATAACGGTCTGAAGTCGGATTTTGTGCCCGCAACTCTGAACTTCAGACACAGAAATTTAAACTGATATATGCTTGCAAAACGAATCATACCATGCCTGGATATTAAAGACGGTCAGACCGTAAAAGGCATCAACTTTGTGAATATTAAAAGCGTAGGCGACCCTGTTGAGCTGGGTGCGCTGTATGCTGAACAGGGCGCCGACGAGCTGGTTTTCCTGGATATTACGGCTACGCATGAAGGGCGGAAGACCTTTGTGGAACTGGTCAGGCGCATTGCCCGCGAAATCAATATTCCGTTTACTGTAGGAGGCGGAATCAGTGAACTGAAAGATGCCGAGGCTTTGCTAAGTGCCGGTGCCGATAAAATCAGCATCAACTCTTCAGCCGTTCGTAATCCGAAGCTGATCGACGATCTGGCGCTGAATTTTGGAAGCCAGTTTGTAGTTTTGGCTATCGATGCCCGTGGCGAAAATGATCACTGGACAGTAACAGTGAATGGTGGGCGGATTCCGACTGACAAAGAACTGTTCTCGTGGGCGAAAGAAGGCGAAAGCCGCGGCGCCGGCGAAATTTTGTTTACTTCGATGAACCACGACGGAACCAAAAACGGCTTTGCCAATAAAGAGCTGGCACAAATGGCTGATATGCTTCGGATCCCGATTATTGCTTCCGGAGGAGCCGGAAATATGGAGCATTTTGTGGATGTATTTACAGAAGGGAAAGCTGATGCCGGACTGGCAGCGAGCATATTTCACTACAAGGAAATTGCGATACCTGATTTGAAGGCTTATCTTCGGTCTAAAAATATTCCGATCAGATTTTAATCACCACTCTTCATGAAGCGAATTACTTTCCTCCTTGCGTTTGTGTTATCTGTCTCTGTTTATGCCCAGAGAAATATCGAACAGGAATTGCTTTTGAGAACGCCTAACTGCGAAAGTGTGGCGTATAATTCAGCTCGTCTGGCCGAACAGTATTTTTCGAAGAAGGATTACGATTCTGTTCTGGTTGTTATTTCCAGATGGGAAGATTTTTGCGGCCCGACAGAACCGTTGTTCAGGCTTAAAATACTGACATTGATTCAGAAAAATAGTTTTACAGAAGATTGGATGGATGAAAATGACCTGATGAACCAGGTTTATCTGTATGAAGATCGGGAAAAATATTCAAAAGCTCCGAATGCGAAAATAATTTACGAACGCTATAAAATAGCACTGGGGTATATTCCTTTAAAATCATCATTTGACGATTTAACGGCTCTTTGGGCAAGCATGCTGCTCGAAGACAGTGATCTAGCTCCGGCAGAGAGGGCTTATTGCTTATTATATGCCAATCAGATCGGGGAGTTTTGGGAAATGCTGAAGAACAAGCAGCTTGGCGGGGCGATGCTTCAACGCCTGTATGATAACGAAGTTGCAAGAACCCGGGAAATGGTAGAAGGAAACCTGGGTTTTATGACTGGTGTGGCGTTGCCAACCGGGAACCTGAATCAGGTGATTGGCATCAAACCGGCTTTCGGGTTTCAGGTAGGGATGAAGGCTAATAAAATACAATATGATCTGAGTATACTTTTGAGAGCGGGAAATGCAAAGAATGAATATACAGTACAATATCAGGGCGAGCCTAAAGTTACAGATCATTATTTGGGTGGTTACATCGGCCTTGATCTCGGGTACGAATTATGGCGGTCGGGAAACAGAGAGTTTGATTTTTTGTCGGGAGTTGCTTTTGATGGATTTGATGCCGTGGAAGGAGATACCGGTGAAGATACCGAAGGGAAGTCGATCAATTCTCTGAACCTGAACCTGGGGCTTGGCTATCGCATTTACGGGAAAAGATTAAACTATTTCGGAATTCAGGCCAAATATAATTTCGTGAACTACAAAAATAATCCGGGTACCGATTTAGGCGGAAATTATATTTCGCTGATTGTGACCTACAACTTATTTGGAAATATTCAGAAACGGACGATGATGGACAGACTTAAAATGTAATAAACTTTAAAATGGAAAATACAGGATTAGATTTTACAAAACTTGGCAATGGATTAATTCCGGCTATTATTCAGGATAATACAACTAATGTTGTTTTGATGCTGGGATTTATGAACGAAGAGGCCGTTGCCAAAACCGAAGAAACCGGGAAGGTAACTTTTTACAGCCGTACGAAAAACCGTCTATGGACCAAAGGCGAAGAGTCAGGAAATTTCCTGAATGTTGTTTCGATTGCATCAGATTGCGACAACGACACGCTGCTGATTAAGGTAAATCCGGTCGGGCCGGT
>JAEUSS010000613.1 GCA_016788685.1 Prolixibacteraceae bacterium
AACCAGTTCGGTATTTACATCGCCCCGGTAAAGACCTTCACGAATTCCCTGTTCGATATTTCTGCTGATCTGCCCGAAAATGTGGTTTTGCTTTCTGATCATGAACCGGTTAAATGCATGTTCATAATACTTTTTCAGCTCGAACTTAATTTTGGGACTTAAACTCCTCATCTCCTCAAAAACCAGCAAACTTGCCTTCAGTAAAATCTCAATGGCATTCAACTCATCCACCTTGATTTTCGAAAACTCGATGTTCCACTTTATTTCATCATAATAGAAGAGCTTTTCAATCAGATCTTCTTTACTTTTCACATACTGGTACAATGTCTTTTTCGAAATACCCAGACTACGGCTGATATCATCCATGTTCAAATTTCTGATGCCGTATTCATAAAATAGTTCGACCGTTTTGTCGAGGATTGCCCGAAACTTGGGATCATCAAAATTCAGTTCTTCGCACATTTCTATAATTCAAATATTATTAAACAAAAGTAGGAAACATTTTTTACAAGAAACGTTTCCAATCAAAAATTGTTTATGAAATATTTTGTGTCAAATTTCCTGAATTGTCATAACAAAATGTTTAGCCAGGTAGATAATAAGACCATTTTAATAGGTAAATGGCTGATTTCAGAAGGTAAAATGAAAAACAGTAACGATGGGCAGAATTTTAAAAGAGAAACAGGAGGGCTTGGAAAAAAGCAGAAGAAACAGGGAGAACAGCTGGCTAAAACACGAGTCCGCTCAGCCATGCCCAAATAATGTAACGCAACAGTTTGCCGGCAAGCATGGCAACGGCCGTAATCCAGATGTTTGCGCGCAGAAGCCCTAACCCGACCGCAAAAATATCGCCAACAGCCGGCACCCAACTCAGGAAAGCAAAAACCGCCCCTTTCTTGTACAACCGGTTATGCCATTTTTCAATGCTTTCCCGCCTAATGCGCAGGTACTTCTCAATCCATTCCCATTTTCCAAGATAACCAATGGCAAAGCTGCTCATCCCGCCCAGCCAGTTTCCGGCTGTCGCCACCAAAACGGCCGAATACACATCGGTTCCGCTGGCAATCAGGAAAGTAAGTATGGCCTCCGAACTGAAAGGCACCACCGTTGCCGCCAGAAAACTGGCCAGAAAAAGTCCCCAAAGGCTATAGTCAAAAAGTCCTTCCATAAATTCAAGATAAGAGGCAACAGGAAATTCAGCTCGCGAACTTAAAGAAAATAAACCATCAGAAAGCCTGTTATGCAATATTCGCCCCCCGAACCAACTGACTTTCCCTTTGTTCGAACAATTTTAGTTACCTTTGACGCCTTAATTATCAAAAACAAACACCATGGAAACAACACGACAAAACAAAATATCACGACTGATACAGAAAGACCTTGCCGAAATTCTTCAGAAAGAAGGTAAAGACCTGTTTCACGGTGTATTGACGAGTGTAACCAACGTCCGGATTTCTCCCGACCTTTCGGTTGCACGGGTTTACCTGAGCATTTTTCCGTCTGAAAAAGGGGCGGCAACTTTGCTCGAAATCAAACAACATCAATCCAGAATCCGCGGCCTGCTTGGCCTGAAAGTCGGAAAACAGCTCCGGATCGTTCCGCAGCTCGACTTTCACATCGACGACAGTCTCGATTACATCGACAACATCGACCGGCTGCTGAAAGAATAGTTCCCGACTTCATATCCAAAACAAACTGTTTGGCTGAACGATCAACGCAACTGATCTCTTCTTACTTTTGCCTTTTTATCTTGAC
>JAEUSS010000619.1 GCA_016788685.1 Prolixibacteraceae bacterium
CGGTTCTCGACCGTTTTGCGGCAGAAAGTGTCCATTTCACGCAGGCAGTTGCCAACTATCCGGTATGCAGTCCCACCCGCGCCATGCTAATGTCGGGGCAGTATCCCGTCAGAAACCGGGTAGTCAATAACTGCACCAGCAAAACAGCCGAATTTCAGTGTGAGTTACAGGAAACTACGCGCTGCTGGTCTGATGTACTGAAAGAACAGGGTTACTCGCTGGGTTACATCGGGAAATGGCATCTCGATTCGCCGTACGAGCCATTCATTCCCACCAGCAATAACCAGGGCGAGGTAAAATGGAACGAGTGGTGTCCGCCCGGGCGCCGTCACGGCTTCGATTACTGGCACGCCTACGGCACTTACGATTATCATCTGCGCCCTATGTACTGGGACACCGAAGCGCCCCGTGACAGTTTTAAGTATTACGACGAATGGGGACCGGAACACGAGGCAAACCGCGCGATTGACTACATCCGGAATAAAAACGGCAAGTTTCGCAAGGAAGGCCAGCCGTTTGCCCTGGTGGTTTCGATGAATCCGCCGCATACGGCCTATCATTTGGTTCCGGAGAAATATAAAAAACTGTATGAAAATATTCCCGTCGAATCGCTTGTCAGCAAACCTAATGTTCCTGAAGCCGGAACACGCTGGGGCGATCACTACCGGAAGAATATCAAAAATTATTATGCCTGTATCAGCGGAGTGGACGAACAGTTTGGGCGTATTCTTCAGGCATTGAAGGAACAGGGGCTGGACGAAAATACGATTGTGGTGTTTACTTCAGATCACGGTGATTGCATTGGTACACACGAAGAAGAAACCAAAAATAATCCGTACGAAGAATCGATGCGCGTACCGTTATTGATCCGTTATCCCGGAAAGCTCAAACCACAGCACAACGATGTTTTGCTCTCGACACCTGATATTTACCCTACATTGCTTGGGCTGATGGGCTTTGAAAATCTGATTCCGAAAGAAGTGGACGGTCAAAATTTTGCCGGATATTTACGCACCGGAAAAGGAAAAACGCCGGAATCGCAATGGTACATGCGGGTTGAAAACGGTAAAACCGAATACGGCACGCGCGGGGTACGTACTTTACGTTATACCTACGTCATCAATCAAAATGCTTCAGGCAGAAAAGTGATGCTTTTCGACCGGCAAACTGATCCGTATCAACTTGATAACCTGGCCGGAAAAAAACCGAAGCAGGAAAAGAAACTCAGCAGGGAGATGGAGTCGTGGCTGAGAAAAAGCAACGATCCCTGGCTGAAACATATTCAGTGATACATAATTTGCGGTCGCCGGCAAACGGATTTGAAAGTGCAGCTTCGGGCGAATGGGATGATTTTTTTATCTTTATTCGGTTGACTAAGTTGATGCTATGAGAACAGTTGTTTGCCTTTTGACTTTGTTGCTGTTTGGTTCTGGTTGTATCAGTAGGGTATCTGATAAAAAGCCCGGGGCCGGAAATCACCGAAACCCGAAGTATTCGTTTCAGGAAATTGAATGTAAAAAGTACGGTGAATCCTTTGACTCAACATTTGTAGTGAACGGAAACAAAGTAAGGCTGGCATGCCATGCCGAATGTTTCAATGACTATACGATTGCGGACACAATCAATGACTCAACTATAAATTTATTTCCCGACAGATTTCTGAAATTTGAACTGAAAAGTAATACGATTGACACGCAATTTGTGGTAACCAAGCAGATTATTAAGAATATCTACCACGACAATTCAACTTACAGAAGTTCAGTTTTAGCGTTTCCCCGGATTGAAAAAATTAATTCTGCCGGCAACTCTGTTTTAATTCACACCATGTTTCTTTGCCCCGGCAGTTTTGATGCTACAAATTTTCTGGAAGAGATTGTTCTTGAGATTACCGCGGAAGCGAAGGTATCTGTGCATAAAATAATCCTGCCGCCTGAAGAACCGGACAGCCTGAATACGGTCCGGTTGCCTTAACGCGATGAGCTCAGATTTTCGTCAGTATCTTTTTAAAGGCCGAAATCATGGCTTTTTCGATAGTGGAAAATTCGAGAAGGTCTTTGCCTACAAAAACAAACATAATGGCCAATTGGAGGTTTTTTGAGGCTATTTCGCCCTGGAATGAAGGTTTGTTGAGGCGGTAAGCTTCGCGCATGCGCCGTTTCAGCAGATTTCGTTTCACGGCGCGCTTAAAATTTCGTTTCGAGGCGGTAAAAGCGGCCTGTACCGGGTAAGGCTCCGGAAGGTCGGTTTTCAGAAACACCACTTTGAGCGGGTAGGACAAAAACGATTCGCCGGAGGTAAATAATTCCCCGATAATTTTCTGGCTGCAAAGCCGCTCGGCCTTATGAAACGTAAATTCTTCCATCATTCTAAAGTACAACAAAAAAGGGGAAAATTGATTTCCCCCTTTTTTGTTGTATTGCTTTGTTTTGGTTATTGTCCTTTGTTATGCTTTTTGATGAACAGTTCCAAAGCCATCGTCATTGACGGAGCTTCGGATGTAGGAGCCTCGATATCAAGTCTTAATCCAGCTTCATGAACTGCTTTTGCAGTTGCCGGTCCAAAACAGGCGATTTTTGTTTCTTCCTGCTCAAATCCGGGAAAATTTTGCATCAGCGACTGAATGCCGGAAGGACTGAAAAATACCAGGATGTCATAATTAACTTCTTTCAGGTCAGATAAATCACTGCTTACGGTATTGTAAATAATAGCCTTGGTGTAGTTGTATCCGGCTTTATCGAGCAGTGAAGTAATTTCAGGCTGTCCCACCTGAGATAAGGGGAGAAGAAATTTTTCTTCTTTGTGTTTTTTCATTACGTCAATCAGGTCGGAGAACTTACCTGCGCCATAAAATATTTTCCGTTTCCGGTAAACGATGTATTTCTGCAAATAGAAAGCTGTAGCTTCCGAAATGCAAAAGTATTTCATGGTATCAGGAATGGTAAGCCGAAGTTCAGTACTGATGCGGAAGAAATGATCGATAGCTGTGCGGCTGGTAAAAATTACAGCCGAATGGTCGAGTATCTGAACTCTCGTTTGCCGGAACTCTTTTGCCGAGACCCCTTCAACCTGGATGAAGGGACGGAAGTCGACCTGAACATTGTTTTTCTCTGCCAGATCAAAATATGGTGATTTGGCAGTTTCAGGTTTAGGCTGCGAAACTAAAATTTTCTTGATCTTCAAGGTAAATGGCTTTTAAATTAATTCCCCCGTACTTTTAGGTCAACAAAATATTGTAGATCAGAAGTAACGGTAAAAATTCAAGGGTACAAAGGTATAAAATCAAATATGAAATTGAAAATTGTTTCTTTAAGAAAATTTTTGCTCCTCTGATGAGCGACATCAAATAGAAAATAGCCACCAGTCCCAGGCCTGTAAACAGGACGGGTTCTACCTGAGCTAAAGGCACAAAGGCTATTGTTGCAGAAACGGGAAGCAGAAACAGTCCGAGAACACGGTTGAAAACACTTATGCTGAACAGGTATTCCCGCACCTCTTGTTTGCTTTCGGTCAGCATTCCGATGAGGAAATAAATGATTCGTTTAGCCGTGAAATAGCCAATTACAGCGCCCAAGCAAACCAGATAGACGGAAAAGGTATTGGATATTCCGAAGTTGATTTTGTAGGCGTTGATAAATTGGTAACCAAAAAGGGCCAGTATCATGTTAAAAATCAGGTCAAGGCGGAACGATGCGTGAAGCAGGTTAAAATAACGCTCACGGAATATGCGGGTAAACGTTGAATAATTGATGGTTGCCTGCAAAAGCTGGGTTAAATATTTGTTGAAAATCAGCCTGACCGTAGCAAAAAGCAGGAACGCCAAAACCAAAATACCAACCAGCCAGTCGGGATTATTGCGCGCAAGCTTTTTCCCGGGGAAAACAACTTCCACACCCTTTAATACGGTGTGAAGCGAGTCGTACGGGAGTTGCCTGACCAAGTCTTTCTGGTAATTGAATTCGGGAGTGTATGCCTTGCGGAACTGCGACCATTCGGGCCTGAAACCCCAGTAAATCACGCTGTCAGGGGCAATGTAATGAATGCTTAACGAGTCGTTGAACGACGGGTCCAGCAGGTTGAGTGTCGGTGATACAGAGTCGGCCGGAATGATCTGGGCTTCCGGAGTTGCCGGATTCAAAGTCAGGTTTGAGGTTACAGAGTCTGATTTGAATTGAATAGATTGCATACCGTGTGCCAATTGTATAAGTTTGTGGGCGCAAAAGTAGCGATTAATAGGCTTTATTTTGCCACCGGACGTGGCGATTTCATTAAATTTAGTAACCCATGGCACAAAATACAATCAAAATCTACCAGGCTCCGCTTCAGGGATTCACCGATTTTACGTTCCGGAAAGTATTTTCGGAAACCTTTGGCGGAGTCGATAAATATTTCATTCCGTACTTGTCATACGGCAAGGGGCGCGAGATCAAAAAATCACAGCTCAGGGAGGTATTTCCCGAAAACAATGGGGCTTTTCCCGTGGTTCCGCAGGTTCTTTTTTCGGACGAGAACGAACTTTTTGATCTGGTCGGAATTCTTGTCGGTTGTGGTTATCAGGAGATTAACCTGAATCTGGGTTGTCCTTATCCGATGGCAACGAACAAGGGCAGGGGAGCGGCATGGCTCGAAAAACCGGATGTTTTGAATCAAGTTCTTCAGCAGCTTTTTGCAACCAATTTTCCGGCGAAATTCTCGGTAAAAATGCGTGCCGGAATGACCGATGATCAGGATGCCAAAGCGATTTTCGAAGTTTTAAACCGGTTTGAACTGGAGGAAGTGATTTTTCATCCGCGGACGGCCAGCCAGATGTATTCGGGAAGAGCCAATCCACAGCTTTTTGCCGAGGCGCTTGAGCTGGTAAAGCACCCGCTGGTTTACAACGGCGATCTGCTGTCAGAATCTGATCTTCAGGAATTAAAAGGCCTGCTTCCGGAACAAGATGTCTGGATGATCGGGCGTGGATTGCTTATCAACCCGGCATTGGCTGCACAGCTGAAGGGCGAAGCCGCCGAACCAAAAGCGCTGCGGAAAAGGTTGAAGGAATTTCATGATCTGCTGCTTGAATCGTATTCGGACAGGCTCGATGGTGCTGGTCACATTCTGATGAAAATGAATCAGTTCTGGAGTTATTTCAGTGAGTCGTTTGAAAATCCGCATAAGGCGATGAAGTTGGTTAAAAAATCGTCCAATATGCTGAAATACAACGCTGCTGTAGTTGAAATATTCAGAGATTTATAAGTTTTTACCCGAGTTCGGTACTGTTCACTTCTTCGTAGATTTCCATAACGGTAATGAGCTGATCTAACTCATCCGGGTCCACAGTGTCTTCAGGCGCATCGCAGATTTCGATAAATCGCCTGAGTGCTTGCCGGTATTCTTCTTCTGTAAAAATAGGTTCTGTCATTCCTGTTTCCTTAATTTCTATGCTGGTTGCAGGAGAAAGCTTATTCAAATTCATTATCAGTCAAAGGTAAAATTCCGAAAATTAATGCGCGTCCAGCCAATTATCACCTGCGTTCATTTCAACAGTCAGCGGTACGCCAATGTTTACAGCGTTTTCCATTTCATGTTTTACAATATTTTTCACTTGTTCCAATTCAGGAATCCACACGTCAAAATTTAACTCATCGTGTACCTGAAGGATCATTTTTGACTGAAGTTTTTGTTCGTTCATCGTTTTCCAGATGTTGACCATCGCAATTTTGATCACATCGGCAGCCGAGCCCTGGATCGGCGCATTGATGGCATTTCGCTCGGCAACCCCTCGTACAACAGCGTTGGCCGAGTTGATGTCGTTCAGGTATCGTTTCCGTCCCATGATTGTTTCTACAAATCCTTTGCTGCGGGCATTTTCGATACTTGAGTCCATGTACTTTTTAATGTCCGGAAAGTTTTCGAAGTAGCCGTCGATCAGTTGTTTGGCTTCCGTCCTCGGAATATTCAGCCGGGCCGATAAACCAAAAGCCGAAATGCCGTAGATAATCCCGAAGTTGGCAGTTTTGGCCTTCCGGCGCATGTCCGGAGTAACTTCATTCAAAGGTACTTTGTATATTTTTGAAGCTGTAATGGCATGGATGTCCTGGTTGTTCCGGAAGGCTTCGATCATGTGTTGGTCCTGGCTCAAAGCGGCCATGATGCGTAGTTCGATTTGCGAATAGTCAGCCGAAAGAAACGTGTGCTGATCGTCAGACGGAATAAAGGCTTTGCGCAGTTCGCGGCCATTTTCATCGCGAATCGGAATGTTTTGCAGATTCGGATTGGTCGAACTTAGCCGTCCGGTGGCAGCAACAGCCTGATTGTATGAGGTATGCAGTTTTTTTGTTTTCGGATTGATCAGCTGTGGTAAGGTTTCCACGTACGTGCTCAGTAATTTCTTCAGGCCCCGGTATTCCAGAATTTTTGAAACAATGGGGTGTTTATCCGCCAGTTTTTCGAGCGTTTCTTCGGCGGTTGAATACTGTTTGGTTTTAGTCATTTTGGCATTCGGGTCGATTTTCATCTTTTCGAACAAAATGACTCCCAGTTGTTTGGGCGACGACACATTAAACTCTTCACCGGCCATCCCGATAATCTCGCGTTCCAGTTCAATGATCTGCTTCCGCAAAACATCGGCATAAATATTTAATTCCGAAGTGTTTAGGTTAACTCCGGAAAGTTCCATATCGGCCAGAACGTAGATCAGCGGCATTTCAATTTCGTCGAATAACCGGCGGGTTCCGCTGTCGTTCAGTTCTTTTTCAATCACCTGTTTCAGCTGCAGAGTCAGGTCGGCATCTTCACAGGCATAATCGCGCAGTTTATCCGGAGCGGCCTGTCTCATGGTTTGTTGCAAAGCCCCCTTTTTGCCAATCAGGGTGTCGGTAGTAATTTTCTGAAAATTAAGATATTGCTCGCACAGGAAATCCAGATTGTGGCGCATTTCAGGCTGGATGAGGTAATGCGCAATCATTGTATCGAACAGCGGACCGCGTATTTCAAGACCGTAATTTTTCAGGATCGAAAGGTCGTATTTGATGTTTTGTCCGATTTTCAGGATTTTCTCATCACCAAATACCAGCCGGAATTCTTGAACAATTTCGGTGGCTTTTTGGCGGTCGGCGGGTAAAGTAACGCAATAGGCCTCGTGACTGCGGAAGGCAAACGAGATACAAACCAGTTCGGCAGTCATGGTGTCGAGGCCGGTGGTTTCGGTATCAAAACAGAATTCTTTCTGGACCGACAGTTCGGCACGCAGACTGGCGCGCTGTTCGGCGGTTTCAATCAGGTAATACTGGTGCGGAATGGTATCGATCGATTCGAGATTGGCTGCTTCAGCGGGTTTTGTTTCCGGAGCGGTTACCGGGTTTGAGAAACCGAATAAAGTTCCCTGCTCAAACTGCGCGTCGGAGCCTGGCTGGGGTTTGGTTTCCTGCTTGCGAATCAGTTGACGGAATTCCAGTTCGGTGAATAATTCATTCATTTTCTGAATGTTTGGTTCTTCCATAACGAGTTTGTCCTCGTCAAAATCAACCGGAACGTCCACGATAATCTCGGCCAGTTTACGCGACATGCGAACCTGCTGTTCGTGTTCAATCAGGTTTTCCTTCAGTTTTCCTTTTTGTGAGCCGATGTTTTGATACAGCCCGTCAACCGATTTAAATTCTGAAATCAGTTTCATCGCTGTTTTTGGCCCAACGCCGGGGCAGCCCGGAATGTTGTCGGCGGTATCGCCCATCAGGCCAAGCACATCGATAACCTGCCAGGGCTCGTCGATCTGAAAGTTTTCCTGAACTTCCGGAATTCCCCAGATCTCGGGCTGTTCGCCGCCCCGCGACGGTTTGTACATGAAAATATTATCCGAAACCAGTTGTGCATAATCTTTGTCGGGCGTCATCATGTAAGTGGTATAGCCCATCGTTTCGGCTTTCTTTGCCAGCGTTCCGATTACGTCATCAGCTTCAAAACCGGCTTTTTCGAGGATCGGGATGTGGTAAGCCTCAATGATTTTACGGATGTATGGAATCGATTTTTGCAGGTCTTCCGGCATGACCTCGCGGTTGGCCTTGTAAGCCTCAAACATTTCGTGCCTGAATGTCGGCACATTTAGGTCGAAAACGACTGCAATATGTGTGGGTTTCTGCTCGCGAAGCAACTGCTCGAGTATATTTACAAATCCCAGCATAGCCGAAGTGTTCAGCCCCTTGGAGTTGAAACGCGGATTTTTGATGAATGCAAAATACGAACGGTAAATCAACGCGTAAGCATCGAGCAAAAAAAGTCGTTTATCGGAGTTGTTATGTGCTGTCATGGTGTTTTTTCAGGGTAAAAATGGAATTTGTTTTTGAGAAGAATCTCCCGGCGACAGGTCTAGGGAGCGGTGCTGGCGGAGCCTGTCGCAGCCTGATCGCTGGCGTACCATTCGGCAAAAGAACTGCTGGTTTCGAATAAACGAACACTGAAAAGCTCAATGTGTTCAGGCAAAAGGGTTTTCACTTTTTCGGCGATGTAAACGACCATGTTTTCAGAAGTTGGCTGGAACGGCACAACCTGATGCCGCTCGTACATTTGCCCCAAGGCATTCAGTTTGTCGGTCGGCGCCTTTTCGTTGATCATCAGCGAGTGGTCGAGTTTACTGATAATCTGTTCCTGAACAAGTTTTTTCAGGATGCTGAAATCGATCACCATTCCGTCTTTCGGGTTACCGGAATCCTGCATGGGTTCGCCCGTAACCGTGATCTGGAGTTTATAGGAATGGCCGTGAATGTTGCGGCAGAGCCCGTCGTAGTTGAGCAGTGCGTGTGACATTTCGAAGCCAAATTGTTTGGTCACTCTTATCTTTGCCATAATGGTATTTTCTGTAGGGCGAAATTAGGAAGATTGTGGCAATATTCCGGAAAAAAAGAAGTCGTCCTAATTTTTAGTTAAGACGACTTCCTGTTTTACTCGCAGGTGCAGCGCTGCAAACAGTCGACAATCTGGCTCAGAATGTCGTGTTTCAGATAGTAGTACGTGTTTTTTCCTTCGCGGCGGGAGCAGAGCACCCCTTTATCTTTCAAAATACCTAAATGATGTGAGGTTGTCGATTGTTCGATTCCCAGCAATTCGTGTATTTCGGTGACAGTAAGTTTTTTGCCACCCTCGAGGTGCTTTAAAATAGCTATCCGCATGGGGTGGGCAATGGCTTTTAGCATGCTGGCAGCCATTTCTAAACGATCGGCATCTATTTCCTGAATATTTAACATGGTTCGAATTTTAACAGATGCAAATATATGAATATTTAGTTTTCTGGGAAACTTGCTGTGGTTTAATTTCTAGTTTAGATTAGTTTTAAATAAATGTGAATTAGTAGTTTACGTTAAATGGACCG
The DNA here is from genome assembly GCA_016788685.1 of Prolixibacteraceae bacterium. Lineage (GTDB taxonomy): Bacteria > Bacteroidota > Bacteroidia > Bacteroidales > Prolixibacteraceae > Aquipluma. The sequence goes on from JAEUSS010000619.1 coordinate 9,344, forward strand.
AAAAAAGATCAAAAGAAAACGATTTCTGAAAAAAGTCAATATATTTTTTAATTTTGAAACA
>JAEUSS010000622.1 GCA_016788685.1 Prolixibacteraceae bacterium
GAGTTAATAATCCTAAACTGAGGCTGGTCACAAAACGCAGGTCGCGAAAACGATGAATCTTCCGGGTTCCATGAACACATTCCTCCGCCACTGGTGGTTATCCAAAGTTTTCCGTCAGAACCAGCCAAAATGCTCCGGACATCGTTATCGGGCAAGGATTTTTCAATTTTGGCATCGTGCCTGAATGAAAAGAAAGTATCATGTTTCCGGTCGTATCTGCTCAGGCCCTCGCCCTGTGTTCCAATCCAAAGTGCCGAATCGTGCGGATTTTCATAAATACAAACAATATCATTGTCAATCAGCGATGAAGGACTGGAAGGATCGTTCCGGTAAACATACAGTTTGTAGCCATCATAACGGTTCAATCCATCAGCAGAACCTAACCAGATAAACCCCTTGGAATCCTGATAAATGCTTTTTATCGTTGATTGAGAAAGACCGTCTTTGATAGTCAGGTGAGCAAACCGGTTGGTTCCGGCCGATAAAAAGATATTCGTCAGAAACAAGCACACCAGTCCTGTCAATCTAAGTTTTTGTTGCATCATCCTTCCGGGTTTTAGTCACTCTCGCAAAACTAGATAAATCATCGCGTTATAAAACCAGTATTTCTCAGATTTGATGTTTCTTTTGTGCTGAATGAATAATTTGTCCCTTTGCACGAATGATTTGAACGAACATTCGACTGTTTTTTACCGCTTTTTGCACCAAAGCTACCTGTAAATCGAGCGTGCAGGTTGTATTTTTATATTCTGAAAAACTTACAAAAACTAATTAGCAATGAAGCTACTTTTTACCAATGCAATACTCTGTCTTATTATTTTCAGTTTCACCCTTAAGGCTCAAACACTGGACAAAATTGCCATTCCGGCCTACATTTCATATGTCGAACCTGAAGAGGAAGGTGTCAATATCGATGAAAAAGAAGGAATTACAGACTGGACCAGCACAAAAAGTGAAATTCAATGTTATTTCCACCTGGCCAATACCGGTAAATTAGAGCTGGCACTTCAGGCTGAATCCGAAGCGGAAAGCACCATCCAAATTAGTCTGAACGGAAAAGATATTCAGATAGAAACAGGTAAAGGTTCAGGATCGAAAATCTTAACTGTTGGCACTTTCGAAATTACCCAAACAGGATATTACTGCATAAAGCTGAAAGGAATCAGTAAAAAAGGGAAGCACTTCCCTTCCGTAAAATCTTTCCTGGTTTCCGGAAAAGCGGCAAAGGAAATACATTTCAATACTCAGCCGCGACGCAATGCCGCATCAGTCCACCTCCGGTATCCTTTTCCGGAAGGCACAAAAGTTGAATGGTTTTACAATGAAGTGACCATACCTGAAGGTTTTGACCCGGTCAGCACTTTTTACATGGCCAATGGTTTCAAACGCGGATATTTCGGCATTCAGGTAAACAGCAAAACCGAGCGCCGGGTTATTTTTTCGGTGTGGGACAGCGGAAACGAAGCCATTGATCGCAATAAAGTGAGCGACGAAAACCGGGTAAAATTGCTTGAAAAAGGAACGGGAGTGGTAGCCAATGATTTTGGAAACGAAGGCACCGGTGGACACAGTCACTGGGTTTATCCTTGGGTGAGCGGACAAACCTACCGCTTTCTGCTCCATGCGAAACCAGAAAACGGACTGACCACCTACACGGCCTATTTTTATATGAATGACACCAACGAATGGAAACTGATTGCATCATTCAGAGCACCGAAAGATGGAAATTACCTGGAGAATCTGCACTCGTTTGTAGAAAATTTCTGGGGAACCAACGGGCAAAAAATGCGAAAAGCTTTGTACAGCAATCAGTGGATTGTTACCAGCAAAGGCGAATGGATGGAACTAAACACCTGCAGATTTTCACACGATCCGACTGGGAAAGTTGAGCGTCAGGATTACGGCGCAGGGGTCGAAGATGGAAACTTCTATCTGTTTAACGGAGGTTTTATTCCCGGAACGGCCAAATTTGGCGACACATTCACAAGGCCTTTCGTTCAGTTAAAACCTGAAGTGAAGTTGCCGGCAAAATCGTTTCACGAATGATTCATCGGGTTTGGTGAATGATTTTAACCGAAAAGAAATATACCGTACCCTTTTCCGGAAGAATCATTTCATAAATTCCGACCTAAGACTAAGCTTTTCAATATTCTAAGCAAAATTCCAAACTAACTTTAAAATTATAAAAACATGAGTTCAAACCGAAGGGATTTTCTCCGCAACTCCATACTGGGAACCGGAATGCTGGCAACAGGATTGGCCAGCCAGGCAGCTTCGTTAACCAACGAAACGAGTACTGAAAGAAGAAGAAGTTCAAAAAAGCAGTTCAACATCTGTGTCTACGCAGACACCAAGTTAGATAAAGTCCGGTTTGGTTTTGTGGGTATTGGCGACCGTGGCTCCGGCGCTGTCGAACGAATGACTTACATCGAGGGTGTTGAGATTACTGCGCTTTGCGATATTCGTCAGGGAGCTGTTGACGGGGCACAGGAGATATTGTCCAAAGCAGGACTTCCCAAAGCAAAAGAGTTTGTTGCCGGCGACCTCGGGTTCAAACAACTGTGCGACAGCAATCTTGTCGACCTTGTTTATATTGCCACTCCCTGGGAATGGCATGTTCCGGTTGCAGTTGCAGCAATGGAAGGCGATAAACATACCGCAGTAGAAGTTTCAACAGCAAAAACAATGGACGAATGCTGGCAAATTGTTGAAGTATCGGAACGTACCCGAAAACACTGTGTTATACTGGAAAACTGCTGCTACGATTTCTTCGAATTACTTACCCTGAATATGGTTCGCCAGGGTGCTTTTGGCGACCTGATTCATGGCGAAGGTGCCTACATTCATGACCTGGATTATTGGCATTTCAATAAACCACAGGATGAAAAAATGTCGGACGGTGCTTACACCAAAATGTGGCGCCTCTATGAAAATAAACGCAAAGCCAATGTGTATCCGACTCACGGGTTAGGCCCTATCTGCCAGGCGATGAATATCAACCGGGGCGACAAAATGGACTACCTGACCGCGATGATGTCGGCAGATTTTACGTTGAAAAACAGAATTGCAGAAAAGGCAAAAGAAGATCCGTTTTTTCAGCAGTTTGTTGGCTGGGACATGCGTGGAAATATGGATATTCAACTTATAAAAACCAACAAAGGACGAACGATCATGATTCAGCACGATGTGAGTTCTCCGCGTCCTTATTCCAGAATTCACATGCTTAGTGGCACAAAGTGTTTTGCACAGAAATGGCCGCTCCAACACATTGCATTTGGCCATAAAGTTGCCGATGAAGCGAAAATGAAAGAATTGCAAGAAAAGTATACTCCTGAGATTGTTCGTCGGATGGGCGAAATGGCCAAAAAAGTTGGTGGCCATGGCGGAATGGATTTCATGATGGACTGGCGTTTAATTGATTGCCTGCGTAATGGCTTGCCAATGGACATGGACGTTTACGATGCTGCCGCCTGGAGCTGTATTACTCCTCTGAGCGAATGGTCGATTGCCAATGGATCAAAACCCGTTGAAATTCCTGATTTCACCCGCGGAGCCTGGCAAACCAACAAACCCCTCGAGTTGACACTGAAAGGTGGCGGAACAACCGGCGTTAAAGACCTGAATAAAAGTGGCGATAAGCAATTAGATATATAAACAGCATCTAACTCTTGCGTAAAATCCTGACTGGTTTTAAAAAACCTGTCGGGATTTTTTATTTCTTCCCTGAAAGATGCCTAAAATCTTTCATATTAGCGAATCAATGGTGTGTTGCCTTTCTCATCCGGGATCTCCGGAATATTTTTTTGCTCCTTCAGCAAATATGGCCTGTTTCTCAATTGTTTGCTTGCTTTCATTATTGGTAGAATTGGGTAATGCAGGGCACAGTCCTACCTCTTGCTGTTGCCACTAGCTTTCGGACTCACGACCGATTTATTTAAACTGGCGATGAATCTGTTTATTAGTCCAATAAATTTGTAATGATCATTCAGGACTTGCCGAATGCCTGATTTAAGCTAATTTTGAAAAACTATTCAAGTTAGCAACTGGCTGTTTCATACCAAAAGAAGTAAGATGAAAAACTCTTGTATTGTCCTCGAAGGAGGTGGGCTTCGTGGAGCATTTACCAGCGGAGTGCTGGAATACTTACTTGAAAAAGACATAAATTTTGACCGGGTAGTCGGTGTATCGGCCGGAGCTTGTGTTGGCGCATCTTACCTGTCCAAACAAAAAGGAAGAAACCGCAAAGTTAATGTTGAATATCCTTCGGATAAGCGCTACATGGGCCTTCGCCATCTGGTTATTTCAGGGTCGTATTTTAACATGAAATTCGTCTTTGAAGAAATCCCGGGCAAGCTTGTCCCTTTTGATGAACAGGCATTTTATATGAATCCGGCAGAGTTTGACATTATCACCACCTCGCTGAGCACAGGCAAAAGCGTAGTCATCACAAAAAAGGAACTTTCAGCCATCGGAATAGACAAAGCGCTTGTAGCCTCTTCGAGCATCCCGATTCTTTCACAACCGGCGGTGATTAACGACCAGTTGTTTTTCGATGGAGGTGTTGCCGACTCTATCCCGGTAAAATATGCCTTGAGTAAACATCAAAAAGCGGTTGTCATTCTCACTCGCCCCAGAGGTTATCGGAAAAACCAAACAAACAGCAGACTGTGGCTAAATTTTGCATTCAGGAAACACCCCAAATTTCTGGAAACGATACTCAAAAGGAATGAGGAATACAATAGAACGCTCGAACTCTGCGAACAAATGGAAAAAGAAGGAAGGCTATTTATCCTGGCTCCCTCTCCCGAATTTTCTATCGGACGTACCGAGCAAAACTATGAAAAACGATTAGCCCTGTACAACCACGGCTACCGGTGTATTTGTAATGAGTTCGAAAATCTCCTGTTCTTTTTAAATAATTGAATTCCTCATTAAACATTCTCTCGAGATGGGTTTGCCTCATTCTCACCTGACAACAACAACTTAGCCTCCCAACACAAGCCATTTGTACCAATTATCTGTCATAATTATTGCGCCAGACAGGAAACATACAGCAATTTTGCAAATAACAAAGCACAAAGGCTTTAATCTGATTTAGACGATCTGGTTTAAAGCCTTTTACAGTTTATATCACCTCCTTGATTTTTTCGAATCATGTATCAAACAAAATTTTCTATTACAGATTAACCATTACTCAAAAAGAAACAGAACGGAATACTATTATCAAGAAAAAGAAAAATAACGAAAAAAGGAAAGAAAAGGAAACTAATTTAGTATTTTCGCCCTAAACCTGAATGTTACATTCTGAAAGCACAACCGGCTCCTTTTATTCATGCACCAAAAAGCGAGCTCTGCCTTATGCTGATTTATCTAGTATTCAGAAAATTGGGAATTCAGTAATCATTGACCCTTACTTCAATCTTAAATGACACTGATAGAGCAAACTAAACTAATATTTACGAACTAAATGTTTTCAGCTATGACTAACGGGAAAGGAGAATACCCTAATTTTTTTGACCGCGTGGGAATACCAAAATCTTTGGCATGGGGATACCTCGGAATTTTGATTTTTATGATGGGCGACGGAATGGAACAGGGTTGGCTCAGCCCTTACCTGATTGAACGCGGACTGACTATGCAGCAGTCAGCCAGTCTTTTTACAGTTTACGGAATTACCATAGCGATTTCTTCATGGTTTTCGGGAGTTTTAGCCGAAGGCTTTGGAGTGAAAAAGACAATGCTTACCGGCCTGATACTATACCTGTTGGGCACCGTTGGATTTGTGGGCTATGCATTACCCGGACTTCATCAGGTTGCGATGATGCTGACATACGCCCTGCGCGGCTTTGGCTATCCGCTTTTTGCCTACTCCTTCCTGGTTTGGATCACATACCGCAGTCCCAAAGAGAAGCTGGGCAGAGCAGTCGGTTGGTTCTGGTTTGTATTTACGGGCGGACTGGTGGTATTGGGCGCCTATTATTCAAGCTGGTCTATTCTTCGTTTTGGCTACATGGAAACACTTTGGAGCGCGCTGGGCTGGGTTCTTTTAGGCGCTTTTTTTGCTCTTGTTATGGTAAAAGACAACTCTGCCGGAGGAATCAAAGGCGGCCTGAAAGAAAAATTGGGGGAATTGGGCCGGGGGTTTACCATTGCCCGTGATGAGCCAAAGGTTTTACTTGGAGGGCTAGTCAGGGTAATTAACACCACTGCACAATTTGCTTTTCCTGTTTTTCTGCCCACCTACATGGCTTCCCACGGGTTCTCCACTACCGAGTGGCTCCAGGTATGGGGAACTATCTTTACCGCCAACATCATTTTTAATTTGATTTTTGGATTTGTTGGCGACTTTATCGGATGGCGCAATACAGTAATGTGGTTTGGCGGGTTTGGCTGCGGGGTATCAACTTTACTGTTTTACTATTCTCCTCAATTGTTTGGCAGCAGCTTCTGGGCTGTGATGATCGCCGGAGTGCTGTGGGGCGCGTTGCTCGCAGGCTATGTGCCTTTGTCGGCCCTTATTCCTTCACTGGTCAAAGAAGAGAAAGGTGCGGCTATGTCTATCCTGAACCTTGGCGCAGGGTTGCCTGTATTCATTGGCCCTGCCCTTGTAGGATTACTGATTGGCACAATCGGGAATGCCGGAGTTATCTGGATCCTGGCCATTCTTTATTTCATAAGCGCATTTCTGACGTACTTCATCACTCTTCCCAATAACGCCAAGACTGCTCATCAGGTATAAAGATGAAAACTAAAAAGAATCTGCCGAAAAAAGGAAAGAAAAAGAAACTTCATCAATATTCAGTGTAAACGATCAAGCCAGATAACTCATAACAGTTACCTGGCTTGATCTTTTATATTTATTTGAGAAAGACGTTAAACGATCACCAGCTCAATCCCTGTTTCTTCAATCAACCTGGCCATCGAATCCGAAATTCCTGAATCGGTGATAATAACATCAACCTGATCCAGGTTGCAAATTTTCCCGAATCCCCGGCGTCCGAATTTTGACGAATCAGCTAAAATAATTGTCCGCAGCGAGGACGCCATCATCTTCTTATTCAGCTGGGCCTCATCAATATTAGAATTTGTTATACCAAACTCAAGGTCGATCCCGTCAACTCCCAGGAAAAGTTTTGAACAGGTGATGTCTTCAAAAAACCGACTGGTATAATCACCAACCACAGATACTGAATTCTTACGAACAGTTCCGCCCAATTGCAGAACATCAACATCATTCAATTCATTCAGCAAAATAGAAACCTTGAGCGAGGCTGTCACAACCGTCAGATGACCGACTGGCCGAATACTCTCAGCAAAATTGTAGACCGTCGAGCCGGACCCGACGATAATCGAATCATTTTCTCCAATCAGAGTGCAAGCTGCAGAGGCTATCCTTTTCTTTTCATTTCTTTTCATCTTTTCCTTTTCGGTCACATTCAGGTCAGATGCCAGCGGGTTAATCGGACTGGCGCTGCCATGAGTACGGTAGAGCAATTTTTTCTCTTCCAGATACTTCAAATCTTTCCGGATAGTTACACTGGTAACTTCCAGTGATTTGGCCATATCTGCCACTTTTACAAAACCGTCTTTCTTCAGCGAATCGAGAAT
>JAEUSS010000636.1 GCA_016788685.1 Prolixibacteraceae bacterium
AAATTTGGTGCCGTTGAGTTGTTTTTCATTGCCGTTGCAAACATACGTTTCAGTTTCGCTTCTTTAGTCTCAGCATTTAAACAAGCAGAAATAAAAAGCACACAAAATATGATAACTATTTGTTTCATATTGCTATAAGCTTTTTTATAATGCATAACGGTTTATGGTATGGTCTGTAGGCTTCCCTCGTTTCTGGACCATTCAAAAATAGAGTTTCGAAGATAGCGTTTTTCATCCAGTTGCTGTGGGTGATTCATATTTCAGTGCTTTGTGAGGCCTGTTTTGATTATAATCTATCATCCATTCAAAAGTTTTTTGTTGTACTTCATTGATGGTTTTAAAAACATATGCGTTTAGTAATTCTCTACGCAGACTTCCTAAATCGTTCAATAAATGCATTTTGATTCCGCTCTCCGGGCTGAATGAAGCTAATTAGACCTTGTTTTCTTTGCACCAGTCATCCAGGTTCTTACTAATAAATTCAGGGCCATTATCGACACGAATCATTTCAGGCAAACCCCGAACTTCTTTGAGTCGGTTTAATACCCGGATAACTCTTCTTGAAGGAATTGATGAATCGGCTTCAATGGCCAGTACTTGTCGTTTATAATCGTCAATAACATTCAGTAAGCGGTAAGTTTTCCGGCTCCACAGGCTGTCGTGCATAAAATCCATCGACCAAACCTGATTCGCTGCTGATGGCTGGAGTAATTGTGGTTTGACTCTGGCTGGAAGCCTTTTCTTTGCCTTTCTTCGGATATTTAGTTTCATGGCTGAATAAACAGCCCGAACGACATTACTGAGTACTTAGGAATCCCGTAAATAAATGGCTACAGATTAACAAGATCCTTTTTCTTCGACTTGAATTGCTCTTTAGTAACAGATTTTGAAAGGTAGTCGGTGTTCAGTTTAAAAAGCTGATTTGCCTTATTTTCTTCCGGGTTCAGCATATTAAACTTTGCCCGACGCTTGTGTTTGCTTTCGCCGCTCCTGTGCACCTTGATTTTTTCAGCAAATACCAGCAACCCACCTGCGTCTAAATTTGCGACAGCAGCAGACTTCTGCCAAACATTGCACCCAGAGAAGTTTTTGTATCATAATGTTTCTATAAATAAACTCTTCTATTATTTTTGTATTGAGAACAACATACCTACACATAAATATTTTTGTATTGTGAATAACATACCTACACATAAAATTTCCAGCCAGTTTGATGGCATGCCTTTTTTCCTTTGTTATGTTACTGAAAAGGAGCATAAAGGAGCATTTTACATTGATTATGCGCATAGAGATGATTGTTACATCATTGTGCTTGTAGAAAAAGGAATGGCTAAACTGGCTATCGATTTTGAAGATTACGAGCTGTCGGGAAATAGTCTTCTGTGTGTTGCGCCCGGTCAAGTTCATTACATTAAAGAGTTTAATGCTTGTGGCTGGTTTTTAGTCGTCGATAGTGTGCTTATCAAGGAAGACTACAAAAAAAGCTTAGGGAAATATACCCTCCGGAAAAATAAACTGCAATTAAGCAATGATGAGTTCAGTGAACTACATACACTTGTTTCATTGATACATAAACAAATTGATAAGCGAAAACCTGCGATTACACACGATCTAATTTCAGCCTATATTGGGTTGATAACAGAGGGATATAAAAAAGATTTTCCTGTCTCTACCTACAACAGGTTCGCAAGCATTACTACACAATTTGAATTAGCACTAGCTGAAAACTATATCACATTAAAGCGACCTTCGGATTATGCCGAAAAGTTAAATATCTCTGTCCCCTACCTAAACGAATGTGTAAGAAGTACCACAGGATTTTCTGTTTCTCATCACATTCAACAACGGGTTATTTTAGAAAGTAAGCGAATGCTTTATCATTCAAATAAATCGGTTAAAGAAATTGCTGCCGAATTAGGTTATAGTGATTATGCGTATTTTTCCCGGCTTTTCAGCAAAGTAGCTGGAATGGCAGCTATAACTTTCCGAAACAAAAACTGCGATTAGTCCAATACTCACTCTCTTTATTGCATTGCGCACCCTATCTTTTCCTTGTTCCTTTGTGTATATAATTACAAAGGTTGGTTGACAGAAAATACCAACCTAATAACGAGTATGCCTGACATTTAACATTACAAACAAGAACAATTATTACATCAGCTGTGCAAATGTTGCATATTGACAGATAAGGGGGCAATGATTTATCATCATTGTTCAATGAGTCGTTAAATGCCATCAGCAATCAGGAGAAAACCAACAAGTATATAATCCATTTATTTCTGTTTTTTCAATTTTTATAAGTAAACAAATGATAAAACGTATTATTGAGCTATCGGTTAGAAACAAGTTAATTGTGCTGCTATTTACTATAGCACTGACTGTTTGGGGATTTTTCGCCATGAAAAACCTGTCTATTGATGCAGTCCCCGACATTACCAACAATCAGGTGCAGGTCGTTACAGTATCGCCTTCTCTTGCTCCTCAAGAGGTAGAACAGTTTATTACCTACCCCATTGAAATGGCAATGGCAAACGTGCAAGGCGTAGAAAACATACGCTCTATTTCCCGTTACGGGCTGTCGGTCGTTACTATTGTTTTCGATGAAAAATTCCCTATTCTAAAAGCGCGTCAGCTGGTGGGCGAAATGCTCACTGTGGCAGCGGGGGAAATACCCGAAGAGTATGGCTCGCCGGAACTAATGCCCATAACCACTGGATTGGGCGAAATCTATCAATATACGTTAGAGGTAGAATCCGGGTACGAAGACAAATATACCATCACCGAATTGCGTACCATACATGACTGGATTGTGAAACGACAACTTTCGGGTATCAAAGGCATTGTTGAAATCAGCGGTTTTGGAGGCTATCTGAAAGAGTACGAGGTGGCAATAAATCCGTTCGTTCTAAATGAACTTGATATTTCCATTCACGAAATATTGGAAGCTCTTGAGCACAATAATCAAAATACCGGCGGAAGCTATATCGAAGATGGTCCGTATGCCTCTTATATCCGGGCTGAAGGACTTCTGAAAACACTACAAGACATTGAAAAAATAGTGGTTACAACCCGCAACCAGGTACCCGTGCTTATAAGTGATGTTGCTGAAGTCCGCTTCGGTCACCCTGTCCGCTACGGAGCAATGACCAAAGACGGGAAAGGGGAAACCGTTGGAGGAATTACCCTGATGCTCAAAGGCGAAAATGCCAACCGGGCCATCGAACGGGTAAAAGAACGCATTGCCGAAGTCAATAACTCACTGCCGGAAGGAATTGTTATAAAACCCTACCTCGACCGTTCAGAACTGGTTGGCAGAGTACTTAAAACCATTACCACTAACCTCACTGAGGCAGCAATCATCGTGCTTATTGTTTTGGTATTGCTCCTGGGCAATTTACGGGCAGGGCTGCTTACGGCGTCAGTCATTCCGCTTTCTCTTCTCATCGCTTTTTCGTTAATGAATATATTTGGCGTTACTGCGTCCATCATGTCGTTGGGTGCGATTGACTTTGGGTTGATTGTGGACGGAACGGTCATTATCATTGAGGGAATATTGTTTCATTTTCATAAAAATCAACTAGGCAAAAAATTCAGTCGTGAAGATTTTGACCAGAACGTGATCAAATCAGCAGGCAACGTGGCAACATCTGCAGCCTTTGGTGTGGCAATCATCCTCATTGTATATTTCCCGCTATTGGCACTCACTGGCATCGAAGGCAAAATGTTTAAACCAATGGCTGTCACCATCAGTTTTGCCTTGCTTGGTTCAATATTACTTTCGCTAACTTATGTTCCGGCTATGGCATCACTTATTTTTAGCCGGAATAATAAAGAAAAGGTAACCATCGCCGACAAAATAGTAGCCGCTATTACTTCCTTCTTTATTCCCATAGTCAAATTCTCATTGGCAAAAAAGAAATGGGTGCTTGGCAGCGCAATAATTCTGTTTGTGCTGAGCATTTCCCTGTTCGGTAAACTGGGAGCAGTATTTATTCCGAACCTGGAAGAAGGTGATTTGGCAATGCAAATGACCCTGCCCCCCGGAAGTTCGCTTAACGAGAGTGTAAAACTGGCAACCCTGGCGGAGAAACGCCTGCTGGACAACTTTCCTGAAGTACGCAGTGTGGTTTCTAAAATCGGAACAGCAGAAGTACCCACTGATCCGATGGCCATAGAAGATGCTGACATTATGATTTCAATGAAAGACCGCAAAGAATGGACAACCACTCAAAACAGGTCGGAGCTGATTGCGTTAATGAAAGAAAAAGTTGAAGAGATACCCGGGGCTGAGTTTAACTTCACTCAGCCGATCCAACTTCGATTCAACGAATTGATAACCGGAGCAAAGTCTGACCTGGTTATAAAAATATTTGGTGAAGATTTGGACGTACTGTTCGGCAAAGCCAACGAAGTAGCCAAATTAATAAAAGGAGTGCAAGGGGCAGGCGATATCAAGGTGGAACAAATTGACGGATTGCCACAAGTTATTTTTTCATACAACAGGGCTCGTTTGGCTCAATACGGTCTAAAGGTTTCAGACCTAAACGATGCAATACGCACTGCTTTTGCAGGAGAAGGAGTTGGTGTAATATTCGAAGGCGAACGCAAATTTGACCTTGTAGTGCGGCTTTTGCCCGAATACCGCTCAAACATTAACAATATCAAACAACTATTTGTAAAATCGCCGTCAGGTACCAAAGTCCCACTGTCAGAACTCATTGTTATGGAAGAAAAAGAAGGGCCGATGTTGATTGCAAGAGATGATACACGCCGAAGAATTACTGTTGGAATAAATGTTAGAGACCGGGACATTAAAAGCCTGGTTACCGAAGTGCAGGAAATACTGGATCAAAACCTTTCGTTACCTCCTGGCTATAATATTACATATGGTGGAGAGTTCGAAAACCTGCAAGCCGCTACCAACCGACTGATGTTGGTGCTCCCTATTGCTCTTGCTCTCATCTTTATTATGCTGTTTTTCACCTTCAATTCAATAATGCAAGCTGCCATTATTTACGGCACAATACCACTATCTGTTATTGGAGGAATTTTGGCTTTATGGATCAGGGGACTGCCGTTTAGCATATCAGCAGGAGTCGGTTTCATTGCCCTCTTTGGCGTAGCAGTACTCAATGGAATAGTAATGATGAACAGCTTTAACCTGCTCAAAAAACAAGGCATTACCGATGTGTACGAGCGCGTAATACAAGGCGTAAAAATGGTTGTTCGTCCCGTCGCCCTGACTACGCTTGTTGCAACACTTGGGTTTATTCCAATGGCACTCTCTGAACAGGCAGGAGCCGAAGTACAACGACCTCTGGCAACTGTTGTTATCGGCGGATTACTTGTTGCCGCATTCTTTACAATGGCAGTAATTCCAATACTCTATCATAGCATGGAAACCCGAAAAATTAGAAAATCTCAACGTAAAATGAAAGCAGCCTCTGCATTGATCCTATTACCGCTTTTGTTTTTCACACCTAAAATGGGAGAAGCACAAAACACCATATCGCTCCCCGATGCTTTAAAAGTAGCAGAAGAAAACAACCTGAAGATAAAAAGCGGAGAACTAAGGATTGAGCAATCTGTTGCATTAAGAAAGTCCAACCTGAATCTCGGCAAAACAGAAATAGGTGTCGAATACGGACAAATCAACTCTAGTATGAATGATTATGCCATTAGCATAGACCAAAATTTTGGCAACCTTTTTCTGATAGCCGCTCAATTAAACTATGCTAAAATGGAAGTGGACAATCAGAAAATAAGGCAACAACTCAACATAAGAGAACTAAAGCAAGAAGTTTCAGTGATTTACTTTTCATGGCAATCGCAATACAACAAAGTGGCGCTGCTCAAACAAATAGATCGTATTTATTCCGATTTTAAACAACTGGCAGAATTACGCTATTCTACCGGGTACAGCAACCAACTTGAAAAAATGTCGATTGAGGCAAAATTCAATGAACTATCGGTATGGATCAAACAAGAAGAAGTTTTACTTAAAAATATTGAGACAGAATTTAACCTCTGCCTGAATGCTGACACAACATACATTCCGCAAACAGAGTCATTGCACGATAATCAGGCAGATTTAACAGTTATTGAAGCTAACAATATTGCAGCCCACCCTG
>JAEUSS010000522.1 GCA_016788685.1 Prolixibacteraceae bacterium
CTGGTCTCATACTGCCCCATTTTGACAGCTCCACCCTGGCATTGAGTGACATTCAGGAATATTATTTTACGTTTAATTGCATTTTTTATCTGACTGATCATCCAACGGGATGTCGGAATATTTCCAGATCCGAAGGACTCCAGCACCACTCCTTTCAGTCCGGGGATGTGCAGAATATTCTCAAAAACCAACCGGCCAATTCCCGGGAAAATTTTTAAAATTACCACGTTCTCGTCAAAATGAGCCCGGACTTTTAATATTCCTTTGTTGGCAAAACGGTGAATATTCTCGTGAAAGTATTTTATTTCAACTCCGGCAATGGCTAAAGGCGGATAGTTTATTGATGAAAAAGCGCTAAAATCATCGGCATGTTTTTTGGATATCCGGTTTCCCCTGAAAAGCCTGGAATTGAAATAAACGCAGACTTCAGGAACAATGGCATGTCCGTCTTTTTGTGCGGCTGCAATTTGAATGGAAGTTATCAGGTTTTCTTTTCCGTCTGTGCGCAGTATCCCGATAGGAAGTTGTGAACCGGTAAGTACAATCGGTTTATCCAGATTTTCAAACATGTAGCTTAGTGCCGATGCGGTATATGCCATAGTATCGGTTCCGTGCAAAATTACGAATCCGTCGAATTTGTGGTAATTACGCTCAATGGTGTTGGCAATTTTGACCCAAACGGCAGGGGTCATGTTCGAAGAGTCAATCGGAGGAGTAAAAGTTACCACCTGGAGAGAAACTCCCAATCGGTTGAGGTCAGGAACTTCTTCCTGAATCTGATCAAATTGTACCGGAATAAGTGTTCCGTTATTTCCCTTCTGAACCATCCCGATGGTGCCACCGGTATAGATGATAAGAATCGAGGGTTTTGTTTCCACTTGTTAATTAACTTACAGATGAATTAACTTATATATCGAATAGCTTTCGGGCATTCTCAGTGGTTATTTTCGCGATGTCGCCAACTGTCATGTGGTGAAGATCGGCAATTTTTTGCGCAATATAAACAAGGTATGAACTTTCATTTCTTTTCCCGCGGAACGGTGCCGGGGTCAGGTAGGGCGAATCGGTTTCAATAACCAGGTTTGACGGATCAATCTGGCTGATGACTTCATCGAGCCCGCTTTTCTTGAAGGTAACAATCCCTCCGACTCCGATTTTGAAGCCTAGTTCGGTGATGAGCCTGGCCTGCTCAACAGTTCCGGTAAAACTGTGAAAAACACCATTCAGGTTCTCGTCTTTTTCTTCTTTCAGTACCTGATATACCTCATCAAACGAGTCGCGGACATGCACAACCACAGGCAATTTGTATTGGCGGGCCAGGTCGAGCTGAAAACGAAAGGCGTGTATTTGTTCTTCCAGAAACGATTTATCCCAATATAAATCGATACCGATTTCTCCAATCCCATAAAACTTGCGTTTTTTCAGCCAGTACTCCACGACCTGCAATTCTTCCTGATAATCGTGATTGACCGAAGTCGGGTGCAACCCCATCAGCGGAAAACAAATGTGTGGATATGTATCAACCAAATCCAAAAGGTTTTTTACCGAAGAACTGTCAATGTTGGGCAGAATAATCTTCCGGACATCGTTTGAATATGCTCGCTGAATAACTTCATCCAGATCACGAATGAAGTCAGTTGAATAAATATGAGAATGGGTATCAATCAACATTTTCCACAAAATTTGGCCAAAATAAGGAAAAATAAAGCACCTGAATATGAAGTGAATATTATTTTATTTGGAAATAGAGGGAAAAACAACCTTGTTCTGCCACTTTCTCTGAAATGCATAAAGCTTAAATAAAAAATGTCCTGAAATCTGTTCCTAAGAAAAGATTTTCAGGACATTCATGCGCGTTCTCTCAGGAACAGTTCATATTATACGATCCCTTGGGCAAGCATGGCATCGGCTACTTTCACAAAGCCGCCCACATTGGCACCTACTACGTAGTTCACTTTATTGCCTTTCGTGCCATATTTTACACAAGTATCATGAATATCTTTCATGATGCGGTGAAGGTACATATCCACCTCTTCTTTCGGCCAGTTCATGCGAATAGAGTTTTGTGACATTTCAAGACCTGAAACGGCCACCCCTCCGGCATTTACAGCTTTCCCCGGGGCATAAGTGATCGCTTCCGTCAGGTATTCCACAGCATCCGCCGTACAACCCATATTCGATGTTTCGGCAACCAGGAAGCATCCGTTTTTTACCAGCATTTTGGCATCTTCCAGGTGAAGTTCATTTTCATAAGCACAAGGCATGGCAATATCTACAGGGCATTCCCATGATTTTTTACCCGGAATAAACTGCGCACCAAATTCGGTAGCATAAGGTTTTACGATGTCGTTATTCGAGGCGCGAAGCTCCAGCAGGTAATCTACTTTTGCCCCCGAAATTCCTTCCGCGTCATAAATGTAACCGTCAGGGCCGGAAATGGTCACGACCTTACCGCCCAACTCGTTGATCTTGGTGATGGCTCCCCACGCCACATTCCCAAATCCTGAAACGGCAAACGTTTTGCCTTCAATGTCTTTTCCCAGCTTGCTGAGCATGTGCTGTACAAAGTAAACAGCTCCAAAACCGGTTGCTTCCGGACGAATCAGACTGCCTCCCCAACCGATTCCCTTACCTGTTAACACTCCGGTAAATTCATT
>JAEUSS010000076.1 GCA_016788685.1 Prolixibacteraceae bacterium
AAGGAAGATATCCGCAAAGAGCACGAGTTTAACCCGATCAATGTGAGCTATTCGTCGATTGGCAACAAATCGGCTGCTTTCATCGAATTGCTCGAGTCAAATCCTTACCTGAAAAAAAGTTACGAGGAACAGTTCCTGTCGGGCGGAAGCTATTCGTTTACCTTTAACGAACAGGTGTTGCCGGGTAAAAAAATACAATTCTATTTTCACGGAACGACCGAGTTGGCCGGGAACCTCTTCTCGCTGGCCAAAACCATTTCAGGCCAAAAAGTATCTTCCGGAGATCCGGCGACGATTGCCGGTTCGGTTTATTCGCAGTTTGCCCGGCTGAGTATCGACAGCCGCGCTTATTACAACTTCCGGAATAACGATAAACTGGCCATGCGGCTTTTTGCGGGGGTAGGCAAACCCTACGGAAATTCGTCGGTCTTGCCCTATGCCAAGCAGTTTTTCAGCGGTGGCCCCAACAGCCTCCGTGCCTTCCAGATCAACGCCGTTGGTCCGGGGACATATTTTCAGGGCGGCAACAAGGGCTTTTTTCAGTTGGGGGGCGATGTAAAACTGGAATGGAATACCGAATATCGCTTCGGCATATCCCGTTATCTCAAAGGGGCGCTGTTTGTCGACGCCGGAAATGTCTGGCTGTTAAAGTCCAACCCGACTGACTGGGGCAGTGCCTTTTCCCTCTCCGGATTTGCCGACGAACTGGCCGTGGGTACAGGTTTCGGGCTGAGGGTCGATCTTTCCTTTTTTGTATTGCGGTTCGACCTGGCCATGCCGTTGCGGAAACCCTGGCTCGACCCCGGTCAACACTGGGTAATCAATCAGATCAACTTCGGAAGTTCGGCCTGGCGAAGCGAAAACCTGATTCTGAATGTAGCCATCGGGTATCCGTTTTAGTCCGGCAACGGCTGAAATGCACAATCTATGTAACCTCTTTCCGGCTTTGGAGTACAGTGATACAGGTTTAATGCACGACACTGGATTATAACGATTTTATAAACGGCTCACTAAAACAATCAGTTATGGGAAATTTACTTTATCTCGTTGCAGTAATATTAGTTATTGCCTGGGCGCTCGGTTTTTTTGCATACAGTGCCGGGGGAATTATACACATCCTGCTCGTAATCGCAATTATTTCCGTTTTGCTGAATATTATCCGTAACCGGCGAATATAGGCGAAGGTTCTGCGGACCTGTTCCTCGCCACTGCGCACCTCTCCTCAGGCTCTGCGGACTTATTCCTCGCCAATGCGCACCTCTCCTCAGGCTCTGCGGACTTGTCTGATGGCTATGATTGCCTGTCTGAGGCCATTGTAACGCCTGTCTGATGCTATGATTGCTTGTCTGAGACCTATGATTGCTTGTCTGAGACCTATGATCGCTTGTCTGATGGCTATGATTGCCTGTCTGATGCCATTGCGCACCTTTCCGATGGCTCTGCGCACTGCCCGTTTCCCGATCCGCGACGTTCCCTGAGCAGCGAGTCGTGTTGAAGGGAGCACTCCGCCGACGGGACTTTTTCCCTGAACGATGAGATGATTTTAAAAATTTTATTAGCTTCGGGAAGATAAACCAGACCTAAACGATGAAACCTATACTTGCCACAATCTGTTTGGCTCTCTTCTTGATATCAGTCAGTTGTAAAGATGAGGCTCCCTCTGTATTTGATCTCCGGTGCGAAAATCTGCAAAACCCGCTAGGCATCGATAAATCCGTACCCCGCTTCAGCTGGAAAATCCGAAGCGACAAAAACGCAACAACGCAGAAAGCTTTTCAGCTGATCGTTGCCAGCGATCCTTCGTTACTCAGCGAGGAGCAGGCTGACTTGTGGAACTCCGGAAAGACGGAATCTGCGGCCAGCATCTGGGTGCCATATCAGGGAAAAGCAATTGGCTCCGGATTGGCGGCCTGGTGGAAAGTTCGCGTATGGGACGAAGCGGGGCAGGTATCCTCATGGAGCCTGGCCGCTAAGTTTAGTGTCGGATTGTTGTCCGATGCCGACTGGCAGGCTTCTTACATTGGTTTCCCGACTGAAGCCGGTTACAACGAGTGCCCTCAACTGAAAAAATCATTCGATGTGACTGAAGTTGGCGAAAGGTTGTTCCTGCATGTGAATTCGCTGGGCTACCACGAAGTCTTTCTGAATGGGCAAAAAGTCGGCGACGGAGTCCTGGCGCCTGCTGTTTCGCAGTTTAATAAACGTTCGTGGGCAATTACTTACGAGGTGTCGGGCATGGTAAAACAAGGGCAGAACGACCTGGTATTGTGGCTCGGAAGCGGCTGGTACACCGAAGGCTTGCCGGGCGTGGCCAACAACGGTCCGCTGGTAAAGGCTCAGTTAGAGAAGTTAACCGGAAACAAACGCAAAATAGTGGCGGTAACAGATGCTTCCTGGCTCGGGCGAACGAGTGGCTACACCCGTCATGGCAGCTGGCGGCCTCATCAGTTCGGCGGCGAGATCGTCAACGGGGCCCTGGCTCAAACCGATTTGTTGTCCGGCGAAGTTGCCGGACGAACCTGGAGCCCGGTAGCGGTCGTTTCAGTTCCCGATCATGAAGTCAGTCCGCAGATGGTGGAGCAAAACCGGATTGCCGGAACCTTAATTCCGGCAGAGATAAAGTCTGTCGGTACCGATACTTTCCTGGTTGATATGGGGAAAAGCACCGTTGGCTGGACGGAAATAAACTTCGGGCAATTGCAAAAAGCACAGGAAATTGTATTGGAGTATTCCGATCATCTGGATGCAAACGGAAAGTTTGTCAATCAAAAGCAAACGGATCGCTACATCGCT
>JAEUSS010000081.1 GCA_016788685.1 Prolixibacteraceae bacterium
AATGCCGGGATATGGCCTTTAAAAAGCCACCACCCGTTGGCCTGGCTTTCAACAATTTCCGAAAGCTGCATGGTTCCTGAAAAAGTTACTATGGCCATTAGCGAAAGGCCGACCGAGAGTTCGTAGCTTACAATCTGTGCGCCGCTCCGCATGGCACCAATCAGCGAATATTTGCTGTTGCTCGACCATCCGGCAAGTAAAATACCCACCACACTCAGTGACGAAACGGCCATAACATAGAAGACACCGATATTGAAATCAATAGCCTGAAGTCCTCTGGCATACGGCAAAGCAGCCATGGCAAGGAACGAACATATAATTACAATAAACGGAGCCAGGTTGAAAAGCAACGGATCGGCTTTGCGGATAGAGATCAGCTCTTTCAGCAACAGCTTAATTAAGTCGGCAATGGTTTGGATGATCCCCCATTTCCCTACGCGGTTTGGCCCCACGCGGTTCTGGATGAAAGCACAAACCTTTCTTTCCATATAAACCAGAAACAGTCCGAGCAAGGCATACATCAGCAGGAAAGCAAGTCCAACGAGAACCATTTCGGTAAAAGTGACCCATCCGGACGACATCCAGCCCGATAGGGTGGCATGGATGGAGCCGGTAAGTGTCGAAAAATCGTAGATGTTTGATGACATATTGGTGTTCATTTATCGGTCAATATCAGGGATAACCAAGTCGAGCGAGCCGCTGATCGCAACCAGGTCGGCAATTTTATATCCGGAAGTAATTTCATTCATGACAAACAGGTTGCTGAAATTTGGAGTCCGGAACCTCATGCGGTAAGGCGATTTATTTCCGTCGCTTACCACGTAAACGGCCAGTTCTCCGCGGGCAGTTTCCACCCTCCGGAAATATTCTCCGGCCGGAAGTTTGATGATGGGCTTCATTTTGGCGGTAAAATCACCTTCCGGGATGTTGTCAACCAATTGTTCCAGAATACTCAGAGATTCCCACATTTCGCGCATCCTCACGTTATAGCGGGCAAACGTATCACAGCCGGTTTCCAGAATTTCGTTGAACTGAACTTTGTCGTAAGCTCCGTAGGGCGCAATTTTCCGGATGTCGCACGAATAATTGGATCCCCGCCCCGAAGGTCCGGTAACTCCGTAAGCAATAGCAGTTTCTTTGCTCATGTTCCCAACACCAACCGAACGATTCCTGAAGATTACATTGCCAGTCAGTAGCTGGTCGTATTCAGGTAATTTTTTCCTGAAACAGGTGATGAATTCTTTGATTCGTTTCTGGAAGTTCGGGTGTACATCGTGCATTAATCCGCCGGGGGTATTGAAACTGTGCAAAAGCCTCGATCCGAATGATTCCTCAAAAATATCAAGGATCATTTCGCGGTCGCGCAGTCCGTAGAAAAAGGTAGTTAGTGCACCGAGGTCCATTCCGAAAGCACTCCACCACAACTGGTGCGATGCTATGCGGTTTAATTCGTCCAGGATGGTGCGGATATACTTTACCCGTTCAGGAACCTCAATCTGCATGGCATCTTCTACCACCAGACAAACCGCTTCGTTATTCATGTGAGCCGACAGGTAATCCATCCGGTCGGTCAGGTGAATAATCTGCTGGTAAGTGTTGGCTTCGCACATTTTCTCTATTCCCCGATGGATGTAACCAATGTGAGGAATCAGGTATTTGACGGTTTCACCTTTCAGGCATACCTCAAACCTCAATACCCCGTGTGTCGAAGGATGCTGGGGACCCAAATTGATGATATAGTCCTCATGTTCCCCGATAATTACGTCTTTTATAATTTCGTCACTCATTATTTGAGTTTTAGCGTTCAATGATATTTACTTCGTCCCTGAAATCTTTACGCAGCGGGTAACCGTAGTCATCTTCCAGAAAAAAACGTTTCAGGTTCGGATGGTTGTTAAACCGTATTCCAAACAAGTCGAAAACTTCACGTTCAAAGTATTCAGCCGCCGGATACAGGGCTGTTAAACTGTCGACAGCGGGGTTCTCGCGATCCGAAAGGATTGATTTCAATACGATTAAATGTCGGTACTCGGTAGATTCGAGATGATAAACAACTGTCATGTGAGTGGAGAAATCAACTGCAGTATGGTTGAT
>JAEUSS010000159.1 GCA_016788685.1 Prolixibacteraceae bacterium
GTTTCAGCCAAAACAAGCGGAATTGTAAAATTTACCAACGGAAACATACTGCCGGGGAAAAGCGTTTCGGCAGGTCAAGGCCTGTTCATAATTTCAGGAGACGAAATGGCAGACAACAACTCTTCCACCCGCTTTGCCGAAGCCAAGAACAACTACGAAAAAGCAAAAGCCGATTTCGACCGGACGACCGAACTGGCCAAAGACCGGATCGTTTCAGAAAAAGATTTGCTGGATAGTAAAAACAAGTACGAAAATGCCCGGGCTGTTTATACGAACCTGAATACCAATTTCAGTTCAAAAGGCCAGACCGTAAAATCTCCGATGAGCGGATTCGTCAAGCAGCTTTTCGTAGCCAACGGACAATTTGCGGAAGCCGGACAACCCCTGATTTCGGTGACCCAAAACCGCACATTGCTTTTGCAGGCCGATGTTCAGCAGAAATATGCTTCCGTTTTGAGCTCGGTCAATTCAGCCATTATCCGGCTGCCGAATGAAAATCAAACTTATACGCTCGAAGAACTGAACGGCAAAATACTCTCGTTCGGACGTAACACCAACAGCAATAATTTCCTGATTCCGGTCAGCATTCAGGTCAGCAACACCGGAAGTTTTACTGCCGGAAGTTTTGTCGAAGTCTACCTGAAAACGCTGACAAACGCCTCGGCATTAACCATTCCCAATTCAGCCATTATGGAAGAACAGGGCAATTTCTTCGTTTTCGTTCAGGTTAACCCTGAATTGTTTGAAAAACGGGAGATTAAACCGGGAGCTACCGATGGCTTACGAACCGAGATCAAATCCGGGATTGTCAGTTCAGACCGGATTGTGAGCAAAGGTGCGATCCTGGTTAAGCTGGCGCAATCATCGGGAGCGCTCGATGCACATTCAGGACACGTTCATTAATCCGGATCATCATGCTAAACCATATTATCAGATTTTCGCTTCACAACAAGTTCTTAATCTTGTTGGGAGCAGCTTTGCTGACGATTGTCGGGTTGCGGACAGCCAGCAAAATGGATGTGGATGTTTTTCCGGACCTGACTGCACCTACGGTCGTTATCATGACCGATGCACACGGAATGGCTTCCGAAGAAGTCGAACGGCTGGTTACTTTCCCGATTGAAACTGCAGTAAACGGAGCGACAGATGTTCGCCGTGTTCGCTCTAACTCGTCGCAGGGATTCTCTTTTGTCTGGGTCGAATTCGACTGGGGCACTGATATTTTTAAAGCCCGGCAGATTGTCAGCGAAAAACTGATCAGTATTGCCTCGCAAATGCCTTTGGGAGTTGGGCAGCCAACGCTGGCTCCGCAATCGAGCGTTATGGGCGAAATGTTTTTCATCGGCATCCAGGCCGACACCACCAACCTGATGGATCTGCGCACCATTGCCGACTGGAATATCAAACCTCTGCTGCTGGCTACCAGCGGTGTTTCGCAGGTTACCATCATTGGGGGCGACTACAAACAATACCAGGTTCTGGCCGATCCGCATAAAATGAAATACCTGGGCGTTTCGATGAACGAACTGTCCGAGGTCTGCAAAGGAATTTCGCAGAATTCAACCGGCGGCGTAATCCGTCAGTACGGGAACGAGTATGTCGTCCGCGGGATTGCCCGCACCTCCGATCTGCTGGCTTTGAGTAATTCAATGATCAAACAGAATAACGGAAAGCCTGTCCGCATTGGTGATGTGGCGGAAGTAAAAATCGGAAGTGCCGTAAAAATGGGTTATGCCTCGATGAATGCCAAGCCGGGCATCATCATTTCGGTTTCGAAACAGCCCAATACCAACACGCTCGACCTGACCCGGCGGATTGAAGCCAATTTGCTGACGATCCAGAAGACTCTTCCGCCCGACGTCCGCCTGGACACCAAAATTTTCCGGCAGGCTGACTTCATCGAAACATCGGTTAACAACGTCCAGAATGCGTTACTCGAAGGTTCATTTTTTGTGATCATCATTCTTTTCCTTTTCCTCGGAAGCTTCCGGACAACCCTTATTTCGCTCACAGCCATACCTTTATCATTGCTCGGCGCCATCATTGCCCTGAAAGTTTTAGGATTGAATATCAACACCATGAGTTTAGGCGGAATGGCCATCGCGATCGGTTCGCTGGTTGACGATGCCATTATTGATGTTGAAAACGTTTACAAACGACTCCGGCAAAACCGGCTGAGACCTGAAGAAGAACGGATTCCGGCACTGACTGTGGTTTTCGAAGCTTCCAAAGAAATCCGCGCATCAATCTTAAACGCCACACTTATTATTATAGTGGCATTTCTGCCCTTATTTTTTCTTTCCGGAATGGAAGGACGGATGCTGAAACCGCTGGGTATTGCCTTTGTTGTTTCGCTGTTCGTTTCACTCATCGTGGCCATGACACTTACTCCACTACTTTGTCACATGCTGCTTTCCGGAGAAAAATACCTAGCCCGGAACGAAAAAGAAAAATGGCTCATCCGAAAACTGAATGCGCAATACAGCAAACTGCTGACCTGGAC
>JAEUSS010000173.1 GCA_016788685.1 Prolixibacteraceae bacterium
TTGAATTTATCTCTCCACAACACCGAAATTTCCCATCCTTTTGTTTCCAAATCGGCGTAGTTGCCTTTGGGTGCAGTCGCTCCAAAGGTTGCAGGCAGCGTCAGTCCGATGGTAAACATATCGGTGGTATTACGCTGATACACATCACCGACAAAGCTCAACCGGTCGGAGAACATCGAGAAGTCGAGCCCCAGATCGGTAGTCGTTGATGTTTCCCAGGTAATTCCGTCAGGAAGTACACTCGGCCGACTTGTATACTGAGGTTTTACACCGTTCAGGATGTTTCCTGACTGAGAAATGCCAAACTGTTCCTGGTAAACGTAAGACGCAATATTTCCGTTACCGAGCGAACCGTAGGAAGCCCTGATTTTTACGTTAGACAAAAGTTTCGGAGAAACATTGAAGAAGGCTTCTTTCGACAAACGCCATCCGGCAGAAATGGAAGGAAAGAAGGCATAACGCTGATCGGACGGGAACTTTGAAGAGCCATCGTAACGGGCGTTCACTTCAACCAGATATTTATCTTTGAACGAATAATTTAACCTCGAAAAACCTCCCAGAATATTCCATTTTTCATAGCCCCCGCCTGTATTTATTGCCTGTCCTAAAACCAGATTCAGATCGGAAGCATCTTCGTAAATAATCCCGTTTCGTTGTACCGACAGCCTTTTATAAGTTGATTCCTCATAATTGTATCCAACCATAAACTTTAAATAGTGCGTGTCGTTAAACGTATTTTCATATTCCGAATAAAGGTTGGTGGCCAAATATTGAGTTTCCCTGTTATCAAAAGTCAGATCATTGGTAGTGGTTCCCACGTAAGCAGTCACTCCGGGCTTTGCACTGTATGGCACCTGTACCCGTTTCCTGGTCGAATTGTCACCGGTATTCCGAAAGGTAAAATCGCCTTTCACGCGGAACTTATCATTAAAGAAAGTAGACGTAAATCCTGTGGTATTTTTAAATACTTTCTTTTTAGTATCAATACCGTTCTTGCCGTACCAAAAGTCGCCGACATTGTAAACTGCCACCATTGTGAGTGTGCCGTCAGGATTAAACATGGTCCCTGACGGGTGTCCTTCATCAGCAATGTTCCTCCAGATTCCGCTTCCTTCGCCGACATTCATGGGGTTGTGATAGTTCATTTCAGAGTAATCGGTATTATTGTCGACCTTTAACCAGGGGAATACCTGTATAGAACCTTTGGCCCTGAAATTCTTCATGTTATAATCGTCGGTATTATACCGGAAGAGTCCGTCTTGGGTAGTCAGGTGGCCCGACACCAGGTAAGATGCCTTATCACTGCTGCCTGTAACGGTAACATTGTTCTCGGTTGCATTGGTTGTTTTTTTGTATAACAAACCATACCAATCGGTACTCCCGTAATACACATACTCTCCGGTAACCGGATCAACTTCTACGGTATTGTAAGGTTGCCCCGATTCAGCTCTCCGTTTAAATTCGTCAAGGTACGCTTGCGAAAATTTTTGTGTCTTATTGATGTTCTGAGGGAAAGAACCGTCACCATTCAGGAAGGCTTCCGAGAACATTTTTACCCAGGTATAACCATCGGTCACAAACTCGGGAAGTGCCACCGGACTTTTTACCGAAAAATTGGATGTAAAAGTCACACTTGTTTTTCCTTTTTCCGGACTCTTGGTAGTGATCAGCACCACTCCAAACGCACCTCTGGCGCCGTAAATTGAAGCCGAGGCTGCATCTTTCAGCATCGAAACGCTTGCAATATCGTTCGGATTCAGCAAGCTGGGGTCGCCCTCCACTCCGTCAATCAGGATCAGCGCACTACCTCCCTGTCCGATGGAAGTTGTTCCCCGGATGTTATAACTGGGAGCCTGATTGGGTTTTCCATCCAGCATTCTGATGTTCAGGTTTGGCATCACCCCTTTCAGTCCCTGGGTGACATTGGTCATCGTGCGGTTTTCAAACACTTCGCTGGTTACCTGATCGACGGCTCCGGTCAGATTTGCCTTCTTTTGAACGCCATATCCTACCACCACCACTTCATCAACCCCGATGGTTTCTTCGGCCAGCACAATGTTGAATGTTGTTTTACCCTGAAGCTGAACTTCCTGGGTCTGCATGCCGACAAACGAAAATACCAGAGTCTGGCTGTTGGCCGGCACCGAAAGTTTAAAATTCCCGTCTCCGTCGGTAACCGTGCCGATGGTCGAATTCTTCACCATCACCGAAACTCCCGGGAGGGGCGTACCTTTCGAGTCTTTTACGGTTCCGGTCAAACTCAAAGCCTGCTGTGCCACGCCTGAATCCGATGTTTTTTGGATCACAATCTGGCGTTCATAAACATGGTAAACCACATTTTCACCTTTCAGGGCCTCGTCCAGAATCTGATTGATTGTGGCATCCTTTAAACTGATTTCCACTTTCTTCGACAAGTTGAAATCTTCATTGCGATAAAGGAAGACAAACTCACTATTCTCTTCAATAAACCCGAACAGGTCGCGGATAGAAGAATTGGCCATTTCAACGTCCAATTTTGTTTTCTGCGCGTAACTGTTAGCCGAAACAGTCACCAAACATCCAAACAGCAACAGTAAGGTTAGTCGCATAATTCGCATGATTTTTTGTAGGCTGTCCCCATAGGGATGCCCGGTTAACCACTTTTTTTTCATAGATTTGAACTGTTTAAGATAAATACTGAACTACTGATTTCGTATTTGTTTTGCCGGAAAATGTGCCACCATTTTCCGGTTTTCTTTTACTTGTTCACCAGGTATTGGTTTTCGCCGGTTTTTTCAATTTTGGTGAGCGAAACCCGTTCCAGATACTCAAACACTTCTGCTCTGTCCCGTTCCAGGTCAAGTTTCCCGCTTATCCGGACCGAACCCAGGTTTGGTTCAGCAAAATCTATCCGGATGTTGTAAAAACGTTCTACCTTTTTAATGATACGGTTATAGTCAACTTCATCAAAGCTCAAAAGCCCTTTCGTCCATAAGGTGTAATAGTCGACATCGACTTCATACACTTTGGTTTCGCCGGATACTTTATTGAACGAGGCCATCTGATTGGGCTTCAGCACCAGTTCTTTCTCATAAAAGTGAGCGTTGCCGCGCTTCAGCACAACACTTCCTTTTTTGAGCACCGTCTGGATGACTTTATCTTCGCTGTAAGCCGAAACATTAAACTCGGTACCCAGAACCTTGATTTCCAGGACTGACGTTCTCACCAAAAAGGGCATTTCCCGGTTTTCGGAGACTTCAAAGAACGCTTCGCCGTACAAAACAACTTCCCTGAATTTTCCTTCGAAGCGTGTCGGATAAATCAAACGACTTCCGGCGTTTAGCCAAACCACCGAATTGTCGGCCAAAACAACCTTTGATTGATTTCCATAAGGAATCACCAATTGGTTGAAAGCATCCGCTTCGCCGGCCGCCTGCATTACCGAATCGTTGTTGAGAACCACTTTTCCGTTATGAGAATAATCGATCTCCGAGTTGGATTTCTTCAGGTTAACACTTTCTCCTTTTGAGGTAATGAGCAGCGGGCCTTCAGCCGATGCCGGGTTTTCCACCGAAAGATTGGCAAAATGCTGCAAATTCAGTTCCTTTTCCATGGTCAGGTAAACAGCCACTCCTCCCGAAACGGCAAATACCAGAGCAACGGCTGCATATTTGAGAAACGAATAAAAAACCAGTCTTCGGGAGCTGCGCTGTGGTTGCTGACGGATTCTTCCGAGAATTTTATGAGCCAGTTCGATACGTTCGGAGGGAAGTAAAAGATCGTCTTCGAAAGACAGTTCGGAAAGCCGCTGTTTTAATTCCAGGATTTGCTCCTTTTCTTCCGGATTTTCGTGAATATACCTTCTCCAATATCGATCGAGCGCGGGAGTACTGCGGAATACCCACTTCAGAAATTGAGGATCTTCGATAAATTGGGGGTCAGGTCGGCTCATTTCATTCAACTTTATACTTCTAAGAGTAGGCTGGTTGAAAAAAGGGACAAAAAACTGAAGATTTATTTTATTTTTTTACCGAAAGCTGAAAAAGCTGAAGCAATTGCTTTCCATATCTCATCCGCAGGAAGCTCAGCACCCGGTAGACCTGCCGCTTGGCTGTATCGGGATTGATTCCGAGCAGCTGCCCGATTTCGCCATAACTTAATCCGGTATAAAACTTCAGAAATAACAGCTCGCGTTTTTCAGAATCGAGTGCTTCGAGGATTTTCAGGAGGGTTTTTAGTTGTATTTCGTCGAATTCGGAATCCGGATGGTCTTGTTCGGCCTGAAATTTCAGATTAAACCGGATCATCCCGCTGGCAGCCAGAAAATTTTCTTTCCGGCTTTTGCAGAGCTTCCGGAGGATGGTGTTGCGGAGCGAACGGAACAAATAAAATTCGAGATATTCCGGATGATTTAACTGGATATCGTACCGGTAAAGGTTGTAGAAAACGTCCTGAATGCAGTCTTTCAGTAATTCACGGTCGGAGGTGATTTTACTCCCGTATGCAAACAAACTATCGATGAATTCCTCATAGATTTTGCTGAAAGCTTTCGGATCGCCCGACTTGAACTGCATCCATACTTCCGACCACTGAATCCTTTCGTTGGTAATGCCTTCCACCAGACTTTTACTGATTTAGTTTTGTTAGTTTTTTAAGGTCCTAACAATAATACAAAATAAAACAACGACCTGTTTGGTGCCGGACCAGAGATTTGAAACTTTCTGAAAAAAAATCTTCGGAATGAACCGGCTTCTTCGGGCCCCGGTCGAACAAACCCTACGACCACTGCGGTTGCAGCCAGCAATCGTTCACGGTTCGTTTAAAGTCAATCGATGCCAGCCTGAAGGAACCAGATGTGCAGTTCGACTGGCCAGAGATCTGTTTCAACTGTCCGAACGTGCAATTCAAATTTCCAGATAGACGTTTCAACTGCCTAGATGTACATTTCAAGTGGCCAGATGTGCATTTCAACCCGCCTCTACCCCTCGTTTAAGCGATAGCGTCAACGAGGGGTTGTTGGTTTTGCGTCTGTAACGCAGTTTTTGTTTGTATTGCACCCGGGATTAAGTTACAAACTCAAAACTATTTACCCCTCGTTGCAAACAAGGGGCAGCACTGGTCGGACAAGCAATCACAGCCATCGGACAAGCAATCATAGCCATCGGACAAGCGATCATAGCCATCGGACAGGCGATCATAGCCATCGGACAAGCGATCATAGTCGTCGGACAAGCGATCATAGCCATCGGACAGGCGATCATAGCCATCGGACA
>JAEUSS010000212.1 GCA_016788685.1 Prolixibacteraceae bacterium
GAGAGAAACCATCATCGCAGTTTCAGCATGGAAGTCGGCAGGGAATAACGGGCGAAGAGCCCGGTCGACCAGGCGGCCGATCAAAACTTCTTCATCGGAAGGACGAGACTCGCGTTTCAGGAATCCTCCGGGGAAACGTCCGGCCGCAGCAAATTTTTCACGGTAGTCAACAGAAAGCGGCATGAAGTCCACATCTTCTTTGGCTTCCTGTGCAGCCACAACGGTTGCCAGTAGCATTGTATCACCCATTTTGACAACTACAGCACCGTCAGCCTGTTTGGCTAAGCGTCCTGTTTCAATGGTAATGGTACGGCCATCCCCAAGGTCAATTGTTTTAATAATTGCTTGATTCATAATTTTTTGAATAAATAATAATTTTATGGTACTCTACAAATGGGTGTGGTGGGGTGTTTTTTATTCAGAAGTCAGTGACGTTCTGAAAGATGCGCTTTAAGAAGTGGTACCATCACTTTTTAAAGCGCGTATAAAAATAAGAAAAGGCAATAAATTTATTGCCTTTTCTTTGATAAATTATCGACGTAAGTTAAGGTCTTTAACAATCGCGCGGTAACGTTCAATGTCTTTTTTCTTTAAATAATCCAAAAGACTTCTGCGTTTTCCTACCAAAGAGATCAATGCACGTTGTGTGCTGAAATCTTTCCTGTTTAATTTCAGGTGTTCTGTCAAATGGTTGATGCGGTATGAAAATAACGCAATCTGTGCTTCTGAAGAACCTGTGTTTGTTGCTGATTTTCCGTATTTTTCGAAAAATTCAATTTTCTTTTCAGGTGTTAAATACATGTAACTGTCTTTTTATTTGTTATACAATAAATAAGCTGCAGCATCGCTCTCAATAACAACAGCTTAAAATTAATTTTTAAAAGCAGTGCAAAAGTAATCAAATATCTTTGAATGTCAAGTTGCTAAGCGAATATTTTTAGGAGGCCGTTGTTCCGGAGTACATAGCGGCCGGGGATGTGTGGTTTGTTCTGTTTGGTCTTACTGTTTGGTGTTTGGTTGCTGGTTAATTGTTTGTTGCTGATTGGGTGGCCGAAGTAATAATCTTTGCTCCAAGTTGGCAGTTCAGGCATTTTTTATAATTACAGTAGTTGTTTTTTAGCTGAAGCAAGGCCTGAGTTTCGAAAGCTGAAATACTCTCAATTCCCAGCTCGTTCCATTTACGGATAATTTGGTTGGATTCCGGCTCGAGTTTTTCCAGCAGGGACATTGCCCGGTCTTTCATCTCCTGGTTCTGATGCTGATCGCCATACACAAAGAGCAGCGGGGAAATGGTATTAATCACCAGGTTGTTGAATGCTGTTTTTCCCAGCGTTTTGGGTTTGCTTTCTTCGGAGGGCTTGTTGAACCGGTAATGCGTGTCCCAATATTCTGATGCCTGAACTTCGAATAATTTCTGAAGTTGCTCCGGTTCGTCGGATTCCAGAATCCGCGAGAATAAAGCTGACGAGTGGTGGATCAGCATGGCCAGCTGTGCAATACGGATGGTCGGGAAGTTGATCGGCCTCAATCGCATGAACTTCCACAGGTGTGATTCGATTGCTGACAATCCGTATTTTTTGTACAGATAGGAATATTCTTTCCGGAGCGACAGAAAATAGTCATCGCCCAGAAGTGATTCGTTGAGCAGTCCCGATTGTCCGAAGAATAGGGCTTCAATCTGAAACAGGTTGTTTTTGTGTTTCGAGAGTACCGGCAGCGGAAGTGATTTGGCCAGCAGCTCAAAAGGCAGCGCATTGGTTTTCATTCCGAAATTTCGGGACAAAAGCTGGTAAAATGTTTCGTTCCAGTTGTTTTTGTTTTGTTTCAGGATGGCGAGGATATCTCCTGTTTTCGCCTGAAGCCGTGAGGTCATCAGTGAACTGAACCAAAAGCGAAGAACGAACGGGTCGACCTCATTCAGCTTTTCTTCGCAAGGAATCCATTGTTCGGACCTGAGAAGTTGTTCGTAGTTTTTCAGGATGGAGTCCGGATAGTTGATTTTAACCGTCGGAACTTCCTGGTTTTTTATCCGGACTGGCTTGTCGTGCAATTCAACTACATGTAGGATCACATTGTTGTAGGCCGCATCAGTGTCGTGCTTGTGGAGGTACCAGTCGGATGATTTTTGATGGATTTCGATGTTGCCGGCCCAGGTGGTTTCATTAATCCGGATCCGGGCGTTAAAGAAGTCTGGCCCCGAGTCGGAATTTGGCTGTCCTGTAGAGATGACTTCAATTGTTTTTCCGTCAGTTGTTCTCAGGTCGTTTTTAATAAACAGGCCGTGTTTCCAGATAAACTGCAAAAACTCTTCCTTCATTTGTTTAGTTTCTTGATTCCCTAAGGGATTTCTCAGGAATGCCCAATAAATTTAACAAAACGAATTCATATTGCATTTTCCTTTGGTGAGTTTTTTTTAGAAAGTTGTTTGGTTTGAATGCAACAGTTGAGCGATGTTTGTTAGAGAATAAGAACTTGAAAGAAAATTAATTCAGTTATTTTTGGTTCTGAAATTTTAACTCATGACAACGACGACAGGAAGTGTATCCGAACAGATTAAAGCCAGAGCCAAGACGCTTGGGTTTCTGGATTGTGGTATCTCGGAAGCCCGGTTTCTGGCGGAAGAAAAAGCCCGGTTATTTAGTTGGCTTCAGCAGGAAATGCATGGTGGAATGGCTTATATGGCTAACCATTTCGATAAACGCCTCGATCCGCGGCTTTTGGTCGATAATGCCCGTTCGGTCATTTCGGTTTTGCTGAATTATTTTCCGTCAGAGAAGCAGCTTGATGCCAGCGCTCCGGTGCTTTCGAAATATGCGTATGGCACAGATTATCATTTTGTGATGAAGGATAAGCTTGCCGAATTGCTGTCTTTTATTCAGGCCGAAATTGCACCTTGTGAGGGGCGTTTTTTTGTCGATTCGGCACCGGTGCTGGACCGGGCCTGGGCTGCGCGTGCCGGTTTGGGGTGGATCGGAAAAAATACCAACCTGATTTCAGCCGAGCATGGCAGTTTCTTTTTTATCGGCGAATTGATTGTTGATCTGGAGCTGCCTGCTGATGAAAAGGTGGTGCGCAACCATTGCGGAAATTGTACCCGTTGCATCGATGCATGTCCGACTCAGGCTTTGGTGGCTCCTTTTGTGCTGGATGCCCGGCGCTGTATTTCGTACCAGACTATCGAAAATCGCGGAGAGATTGATCCGGCGCTGAAAGGGAAGTTTGCTGGCCGGGTGTTTGGCTGCGATATTTGCCAGGATGTTTGTCCCTGGAATCTGAAATCGGAACCTCATGATGAGCCCTCTTTTGTTCCCGGCCTGAAGTTGATGAATCTGAGTAAAGATGAGTGGAATAATATGGATAAGCCCACGTTTAAGGCGTTGTTCGGGAATTCAGCGGTGAAACGGACGCGGTTTGAAGGGTTGAAGCGCAATCTGAAGTTTTTGGAAGAAGGATAAAAAAACAAAGGGAAGCAATTTGCTTCCCTTTGTGGTGCCACCAGGAATCGAACCGGGGACACATGGATTTTCAGTCCATTGCTCTACCAACTGAGCTATGGCACCATTTTGAGTCCGGTGCGGACTTTTTCTGAGAGCTCTTTGGCGTCGCTTGTGGCTGTTCCGTTTCGCTTTCGGGTTGCAAATATAGAGCAAATATTTAAACTACAAAAAAAAAAGAATTCATCTCCTGATTTTTTTTTGTCTCGGAAGCCGAATCCTTTCTTTTTCATGTGGTTGTCTTTCTAAAAAAGTTCATACTTTTGCAGACCCAAAATTTTTACACTTTTTCAGACAGATGATGCAAACATTCGTTTTAAAGAATGGAATCCGGATTATACACCAGGAGGCGAGCTCGCCGGTTTCTCACTTTGGTGTGCTGATCAATACCGGATCGCGAGATGAGGAAGCAGACGAACAAGGCATCGCTCATTTTATTGAGCACGTGATTTTTAAAGGTACTCAGACCCGGAAATCTTTTCATATTTTAAACCGCATTGAAGATGTGGGCGGCGAGTTGAA